>JAPHSB010000024.1 GCA_026193295.1 Lysobacterales bacterium | reverse complement strand
GCTGAACAACAAGGCGCCGCCGCTGGTGGCGCGCAGGGAGCGCCGGTTGAAGTCCCGCTCATCCTTGCGCAATTGCTGAAGGTCGCGCGAGTCCAGGCGCGTAACCAGCTTGCCTTCGGTAGCCTGTTTCAGGTAATCGTGCAGCAACCCCGGCATTTCCGGCGCCTTGCTGAGCCAGCCGGGCAAGCGCTCGCGCAGGTCCCTGGCGGCCACATCCACGCCATGCTTCTCGCGCAGGATGCGTTCGAGCTCGGGCTTGGACACGGCCATCACGTCGAGATCAGGGTACAGTTCGCGGCCCAGCCCCTCGATGTTCAGCAGGGTTTTTTGCAGCATGATCAGCTGTGGCTGGATGTTCAACTTGAAGCGATAGGCCACCTGGAACAGCCGCAGCATCAGTTCGCCGAATGAAATCTCGTTAAGCGGGCGCGAGAAGTTCGGCTCGCCGACGGCCCGAACAGACGCTTCGAGTTCGTCCAGCCGCGTATCGTGCGGCACCCAGCCGGCCTCCCAGTGCAACCAGGCCACGCGGAAATAGTCGCGGTTGAACAGGGCCAGGAAGTTCTCCGATATGTAGTAAAGGTCTTGCGGCGAGAGACTCGCGACGATGCCGAAGTCCAGCGCGATGTAGCTGGCGTTGGCGGGGTCGCTGACATCGACGAAGATATTGCCCGGGTGCATGTCGGCATGGAACAGGTTGTCGCGGAACACCTGGGTGTAGAAGACCCGGATGCCCATCTTGGCCAGGCGTTCGAGGTCGACGCCGGCCGCGCGCAGGCCCTCGATGTCGCTGATCGGGATGCCGTGAATGCGCTCCATCACCAGCACCTGTTCCTTGCAGTAGGGCCAGTAGATCTCCGGGATGTAGAGCTCTTTGGAACCTTTGAAATTGTGCCTCAGGGCGGACGCGTTGGCCGCTTCGCGGGTCATGTCCAGTTCGTCGAAGACAAACGTTTCGAACTCGCTGACGAATTGCCGCGGCCGCACCCGCGAGCCGCCTTCCCAGTATTTCTCGGCGAGGCCGGCGACCGCCATCAACAGGTCGATATCCCGGCGGATCTGCTTGCCGATACCCGGCCGTACGACCTTGACCACGACTTCGCGCCCGTCCGGCAACGTGGCCGCATGGACCTGGGCAATCGAAGCCGAGGCGAGGGGCTGCAGATCGAAGGAACCGAACAGCTCCGACACCGGCCTCTTCAGCGTACGTTCGATGATTGCCTGGGCTTCGGCGCCCGGGAATGGCGGCACCTGGTCCTGCAGCAGCGCGAGTTCATCGGCGATGTCCGGCGCCACCAGATCGCGCCGGGTCGAAATGATCTGGCCGAACTTGACGTAGATCGGGCCCATTTCGTTCAGAGCCAGCCGCAGCCGTTCCCCGCGTGGTTTGTCCGCGACCCCCCGTGCGCCCCAGGGAGCGATCACGCGTAACAGGCGCATCGGCCGATACAGGTGGGTAGCTTCGAGGAATTCGTCCAGGCGATAGCGCGACAGGATCGCGCTGAGCTTCAGCATGCGCGCAAATTGTCGCAGGGAGTGAATCATGCAGGGTCTTTCTTGATTTTCCGAATGCGTGCTGCCAGCCGTTCGGCCGACTTGCTGACCTCATCGACAGCGGCAGTGAAGTCCTCGACTTCGTCAGCGCGCACGACCGGGCCCTGGCTGCGCTGCAGGTACTCGCTGAGCATGTCGCCGGCGCTGCCGGCCGAAACCTTCATTTGCTCGGCGCCGGCACGCAGGCCCGCGGCCACCTGGTGACCCCAAACGTCACCCAGCAGGCGCGAGAGCCGACCTTCCCAGTCCGGGTCGAGGCGCGAAAAGAGGCGTTCGAGGTCCCGGGCCAGGTTGGCGTCCCCGGAGATGTTCACACGGGATTCCGGCGAGCCCCAGCGCGCGGCTTCTTCCGGCGCCGCCATGGTGAACAGTGCGAACGGTGATCCGCTGATGGTGGTGTCCGGGTCGGACTGTGAGCGCGTGCCGACTTCGACATGCCGGCCGGTAAAGGCAAAGAACAGGGTGATGCCGAGGCCCTCGAGATCGAGTTGCAGCATGCGGCCGTCGAGACGTTGGAGGCGCTCGATACTGAGATCGTCCAGCGCCAGGATCCGGTTGATGGCCGTTTCCAGCATGGCCGCCAGTATGCCGGGCAACGGTGTCTTGTACTCAGGCATCTGCGGTGCCTCGCGCGCCTGCTCTGGCCGCATCGCTCGATTCGCCTGCCTGCGACCCCCGGGACTCCAACCCACGCACTCCGCTGTGGATAGCCACGATGCCGCCGGTGAGGTTGCGGTAACGCACGTCGGTGAAGCCCGCCTCGCGCATCATCTCCGCCAGCTCTTCCTGGGGCGGATGCTTGCGGATGCTTTCGGCCAGGTAACGGTAACTGTCCTCATCGTCCGCTACGAGCTTGCCGAGCAGGGGCAGCACGCCGAACGACCAGGTGTCGTAAACCATTTTCAGCGGTTCGTGCCGGACTTCGGAAAACTCCAGTATCAGGGCCCGCCCACCCGGCTTCAGCACCCGGTGCATCTCCCTCAGCGCAGCGTCCTTGTCGGTAACGTTGCGCAGTCCGAACGCGATGGTGACGGCATCGAAGCGGCTGTCCTCGAAGGGCAGGGTTTCGGCGTTTACCAGTGCATAGCTGACGTTGCCCACGATGCCGCGATCCTCGAGTCGGCGGCGGCCCACGTCGAGCATCGATTCGTTGATGTCGGTCAGCACGACCTGCCCCCGCTCGCCAACGACACGGCTGAGCAGCGCTGCGATATCGCCGGTGCCGCCGGCCAG
>JAPHSB010000455.1 GCA_026193295.1 Lysobacterales bacterium | reverse complement strand
GACGCGCGTCGCTCGGCGGGCGATTTCAGGATCGTCCGAAACCATGGCCGCTGCGAGATATTCGCCCACCGCGCCCTGCAGATCACCCTCCGAACCCAGGTATTCGGCCGCGAAAACCCGGTACATCACCTCCTCGCTGGTCGGCTCGGAGGCCGCATCGTCGGCGGAGCGGACGGCGGCCTCCTCCTGCACCCCGGGCGCCGCTGCGCAGGCAACGATCAACCAGGCCGCCAGGCAGTACGCAGCCGCCCTGGAAATGCGCACAAAAAGGGCTTGTAACGTTGCTGATTTCATGGCCACAAAGGATACGCGCTTGGTGCCGCTTAACCAATCCCGGGCAAGGTAATTATCAAGACCGGACGCATGACGGCTTGATAAACAGGTCACCGACCCGCAGAATCAGCGCGCAGCGCGAGACTTTTTCTTCATGCCTCTTTTTGCGATTGGAATCAGCCACCATACCGCCCCGATCGAGATCAGGGAAAAGGTAGCCATTCCCCGGACGGAATACTCTGCCCGGGTCGGGCAGTTGTGCGCGCTGCCCGGGGTTGAAGAGGTGTTGATTCTCGGCACCTGCAATCGGACCGAAATTTATTGCCTGTCCTCACAAGCCGGCAAAGAGCTGGTGCTCGATTGGGTGCATCGGACCAACGCGATTCCCCCCGGCCAGTTCGACAAGTACTTTTATGCCCACGAGGGAGACGGCGTGGCCCGCCACCTGATCCGGGTGGCCAGCGGGCTGGACTCGCTGGTGCTGGGCGAGACCCAGATTCTCGGCCAACTGAAGGACGCCTGGCAGCAGGCACACGACGCGGGCAGTCTCGGAACCGTTCTGGACCGCCTGTTTCAGCACACCTTCGCCTCCGCCAAGTCCATCCGCACCCGGTCCGGCATCAGCGATCATCCCGTCTCGGTCGCCTATACCTCGGTGGTGCTGGCCCGGCAGATCTTTGGCGACCTGGACAGCAAGACGGTAGTGCTGGTCGGCGCCGGCGAAATGGTTCAGCTCTGCGGGCGCTACCTGCGCGATCACGGCATCGCCAACCTCCTGATTCTCAACCGCAGCCGGGCCAAGGCCGAAGAACTGGCCGAAGAACTGGATGCGACGGCGATGACCCTCGACCAGATGGCGGAAGCGCTGCCGCGCGCGGACATCCTGATCAGCTCGACGGCCAGTCCCCAGCCGGTCATCCGCAAAGCCGACGTCAAGGCCGCTCTGCGTTTGCGCCGGCACCGGCCGATGTTCCTCGTCGACATCGCGGTCCCCCGGGATATCGAAGCCGAGGTTGCCCGGCTCAAGGATGTCTACCTTTACACCATCGATGATTTGCAGCAGGTGGTCGATGAAAACATGCAGCAACGCAGCGAGGCGGCAGCGCTTGCGCTGAGCGACGTAGACGAGGCCGTAAACTCGTTCATGCGCTGGCTGTACGGCATCCGGGCCGGCCGCACCCTGAAGCGTATACGGGATCAGTCCCACGAATTTGAGCGCGAGGTGACCAATCGGGCGCTCAGGCGCCTGGAGGCCGGCCAGGAGCCCGCCGAAGTCCTGCAGCAGATGGCCAACACGCTGACCAACAAGATCCTGCACCTGCCGAGCAAGCGACTGCGCGAAGCCGCCGAAGATCGCGACTACGAAGTCCTCAAGGCGGCAGACCGCATTTTCCGCGGTGAAGGGAACGAAGAGGAATGAAAACCTCGATACAGGACCGCTTGCTCCAAATCGCCGCCCGCTACGAGGAAGTGGGTCTGCTGCTCTCGGAACAGGCGGTGTTTTCGGATCAGAACCGCTTTCGCGAGCTGTCCATGGAATACGCGCAGCTGGAACCGCTGGTCCGCTCCTGGGAACGTTGGCAAGGGACTAACGCGGCGGTGGAGGAAGCGCAACAGATGCTGCAGGAGAAAGATCCCGAGATGCGGGCGATGGCCCGTGAAGAACTGGCCAGCGGCGAGCAGCGTATGGCGGCGCTGGAGCAGCAAATCCAGTTGCTGCTGCTGCCGAAGGATCCCCACGACGACAATAATATTTTTCTTGAAATCCGGGCCGGCACGGGCGGCGACGAAGCCGCCATTTTTGCCGGAGACCTGTTCCGCATGTACCAGAAATACGCCGAGGCCCGCGGCTGGATTCTCGAGATCTTCAGCCAGAGCGAGGGCGAACACGGCGGCTTCAAGGAAATTATCGTGCGCATCGCCGGGCAAGGGGCCTATTCACGCTTCAAATTCGAATCCGGCACGCACCGGGTTCAGCGTGTTCCGGAAACGGAATCCCAGGGGCGCATTCACACCTCAGCCTGCACGGTGGCTATTCTGCCCGAAGCCGAGGACCTGGAGGAGATCGACCTCAATCCCGCCGATCTGCGCGTGGATACGTTCCGCGCCTCCGGTGCGGGTGGCCAGCACGTCAACAAGACCGACTCGGCCATCCGCATTACGCACCTGCCAAGCGGCATCGTGGTCGAATGCCAGGACGAACGCTCTCAGCACAAGAACCGGGCCAGGGCCATGTCCCTGCTGCAGGCACGCCTGCTGGAGCAGGAACAGTCGCGCCAGGACAGCGAAATTGCTGCATCGCGCCGTCTGCAGGTGGGCAGCGGCGACCGCTCCCAGCGGATCCGCACCTACAACTACCCTCAGGGGCGGGTAACCGATCATCGCATCAACCTTACGCTCTACAAGTTAGACGACATCCTGACCGGTGAGCTGGATTCACTGATCGATCCCTTACTGCAAGAGCACCAGGCCGAATTGCTGGCTTCGGTGGCCGGCTGAACCGGGTCAGGACCGCGGCGCGCCACGCAGGGCGACCGCGGCAGCGAGGTTCAGCGGCAGGAAGGCGGCCAGCACATCGAGTGTGTATTGATGCGGTGGCAGGACCGGCAGCACAACGGCCAGCAGGGAAAATACAGCAACCAGCGGCAGTGCCAGGCGATCCGTCCCCCTCCCCACGGCAGGCCAAAGCCACAGCGGGTTGAAGACCAGCAGGTTCACATTCTGGCGGGCGACCGCGTGATCGGTGCCAAACCAGAGGAACAACAACGCGAGGCCGGCCGTGCCGGCGACGAAGAACCAAGTTCGCGCCAACCCGCGGGCCATTCCTGGCCCGGCCAGCCTGCACAATAACCAGATCACGGCTGTGACCGCCAGCGAGGCCAACAGATACCTCGGCCACCAGGCCCGGGGTGCGGCGGCCGGCGTCGCCAGCGACGATTCGAACAGCACCACGTCCTCGGGGGCCAGCGGCACCATGCCATCTCCCGACTCGACTTCCATACCCCCAACGGCATCCGCCAGCAGCGCCGGAATGAACATTTCCTCCCAGGCGTTTGTCGGCCTGTCGACCGGCGCACCGAGGGCGATTTCAAGCCCGAGATACAGCCAAAAATCCCCGGCGGTCAGGCGGCGCGTGTGGTCGCGCCAGGTCTGCTCCGCCGGCAACCGGCCGAACCGGGTCGAGAGTGCTCCGCCGAGGGCCTGGTCAAGCGCATCGCGCACCCGAGTCGAGCAATTGTTCCGGTAATAGTCGTAGCGGTAATCGCGATTTTCCGGGCGGACTTCCCGCAGGAGGTATGCCGTGAGTTCCTCCGTCTGCGCGCTGGTGAGCGTCAGGCGCTGGGCGCGGATGGAGCGGTTCTCATCGATGTAGGCGGCAAACTCTTCCCGCGCCGGCTGCGCAGCGGAAAAATAGAGCATCCGCCCGCGCAGGAATCTCAACATGAAATTCTGCTGGGCGAAGTCGAAAAACCCAAAATTGAACACGTGATCCAATCCGCGCCGCGGATCACGAATCCAGATCGCGTTGTGTCCGAATCGTTGCCAGTAGATTTCGCCAGGGCCGTAAGTGACCAGCCAGGCTTCGGCCGGTTCCCCCGGGTCCGGGTCGGCGGCAAGCACGTGGCTGGCCGGCAAACAACACAGGGCCAGCAGAAGGCAGAGACCGAGGTGGCGGGATCTGCCTGGCGCGCTAACCCTCGAGGACATTCATTTCCAGGGTGATGATGCGGCGGTTGTCCGCCTTGGTGACGCGAAACTCGAAGCGATCGGCCAGCGTCACGACTTCATCGAATTCGGGAACGCGGCCGAATTCAGCCAACAGCAGGCCACCCACGGTGTCAAAGTCGTCATCGCTCAGGCTGGCGTCAAACTTTTCGTTGAGGTCTTCGATCGGCGTCAGGGCCTGGACCTGGTAGCGGTTGCCACCCAGTGACTGGATCAGGGCCTCTTCCTCCTCGTCGTACTCATCGTCGATTTCACCGACGATCTCCTCGAGGACGTCTTCGATTGTGATCAGGCCCGACACGCCACCGTACTCGTCGATCACGATGGCCATGTGGTTGCGGCTGACCCGGAAATCGCGCAGCAGGACATTCAGCCGCTTACTCTCCGGAATCACCACCGCCGGCCGGATCGTGGACGCCAGGTCGAATGGCTCGCCGCCCGACGCCACGTGTGGCAACAGGTCCTTGGCCAACAGGATGCCGACGACCTCGTCCTTGTCTTCACCAATGACCGGAAAGCGCGAATGGCCCGACTCGATGATGCGGGGCAGGAACTCCTCCAGCCTGGAATCGTTGTTGACGACGACCATCTGTGAGCGCGGGATCATGGCGTCGCGGACCTGAGTGCCGCCGGCGTCCTTGCGAGTCGTGTTGGGGAGGCGGCGTCCAAGGGCGTCAT
>JAPHSB010000160.1 GCA_026193295.1 Lysobacterales bacterium | reverse complement strand
TGCCCTTGCGCTTGTAAACCGTGTAATCGGTGTCGTTCGGCATCCGCTTGTACATTTCATAGGTCAGCGAGTTGGCCACGGGCCGGTCGATATGCTTGGCCAGCATGCGGATGACTCTGCGATTGCCCTCCCCCGTCTCGAACATCACGCTGGGCCCGGCAACGCCGCGGGCCTCCAGATTGAGGACCGCTTTGACTCTGGCGAACAGCGGGTGATGTCCGGCAAAGGCATCGGCGCCGATCAGGCCGTTCTCCTCGGAGTCTGAAAACAGGAAGATGACGTCGTTATCGAATGCCGGGAAATCCGCGGCCATGCGAGCGATCTCGAGAATGGCCGCGACGCCCGCACCATCGTCCGCGGCGCCCGGCCCGGCCCAGACGCTGTCGTAATGCGCCGTCAGCAGAATGGCGTGCTCACCCCGGGCGCCCGGCTTCAGTGCGATGATATTTTCGACCGGGCTGCATGTCCCGAATAGCGGATTGCAGTGGAAACGTGCCTGGGTCTCCGGTTCGTAACCGAAGGCCTGCAGCTGCGCGATGATGCGATCGCGCACCAGGGCGTTGTGCGGTGATCCGGCCACATGCGGTGCTTTCTCGGCCAACAGTTCGCGCAGGATCGCCTCGGCGCGGTAAGCCGAAAAAACCACGTCCGGCGCACCGGCATCTACCGGCGACGGCGTCGAATACGAACGCAACACACCCAGCAGCACCAACAGCGTGATCAGCAGAAGCGAGATGGGGTGTCGCAGTAGCAGCATCGGTGAAGTTTACGTCAGGCCAAGTTCTTCGACCATCGCTTCGCGCATTTTGAATTTCTGCACTTTACCGGTGACGGTCATCGGGAATTCCCGCACCAGCCGTATGTAGCGTGGAACCTTGAAGTACGCAATGTGCTCTTTGCAGTATTCCCGGATGCCATCCTCGGACAACTGTGCGCCTTCCCTCAGCTGCACCCAGGCGCAAACGGCTTCCCCGTATTTCTCGTCGGGGACGCCGATGACCTTGGCGTCCTGGATGTCCGGATGGGTGAACAGGAACTCCTCGACTTCGCGGGGATAGATGTTTTCGCCGCCGCGGATGATCATGTCTTTCAGACGGCCCACGACGGCGACATATCCCTCTTCATCCATCACGCCAAGGTCGCCGGAGTGCAGCCAACCTTCCGCATCCACCGTATCAGCCGTGCGTTCCGGGTCTTCCCAATAGCCCTTCATCACCGCATAGCCCCGGGCGCAGATATCACCTTTCTCGCCGACCGGCACAACCTGGCCGTCCTCGCCGACAATCTTGACCTCCAGGTGCGGTCCGGCCCGGCCGACCGTCTTGACACGTTTTTCCAGTGGATCGTCCGCGCGGGTCATGTGGTTCACCGGGCTGCACTCGGTCTGGCCATAGGCGATCAATACTTCGTCCATGTGCATGCGGGCGATCACCTTTTTCATGACCTCGACCGGGCACGGAGCGCCGGCCATGATGCCCGTGCGCAAGGACGACAGGTCGTAACCGGCGAAGTCGGGATGCTCCAGCTCGGCGATGAACATCGTCGGCACACCGTGGAGGGCCGTGCAGCGTTCGGCTTCTACCGCCTCCAGCACTGCACCCGGTTCAAAGGCCTCGGACGGGAACACCGCCGCGGCGCCGCGCGTCACACAGGCCAGCTTGCCAAGCACCATGCCGAAGCAGTGGTACATCGGTACCGGGATGCAGAGCACATCGTTTTCGCTCAGCCGCATGCCGGCCGCGACCTGGTTGGCATTATTCAGGATGTTGTGATGCGTCAGCGCAGCGCCCTTGGGGTTGCCGGTGGTGCCACTGGTGAACTGGATGTTGATGACGTCCTGCGGTGAGAGACTCGCCTGGACCTGGTGCAGCTGCGACCGTTCCCGCTCGCCGCCCATCTGGCAGACCGAGGTGAAGTTGAACATGCCGGGCGTGGTCTCCTCGCCAAGACGAATCACGATTTCGAGCTGCGGTAGCCGTTGCGCCCGCAACCGGCCGGGCGCGCAACTCGCCAGTTCCGGTGCCAGCTTGGCCAACATGTCGAGATAGCGGCTGCTCTTGAACTGCTGGGCCGCAATGATGGCCCGGCAACCCGACTTGCTAAGGGCGTATTCCAGTTCAAACACCCGGTAGGCCGGGTTGACGCAGACCAGTATGGCGCCGATCTTGGCGGTGGCGAACTGCGCCAGGCACCACTCGTAGCAATTTGGCGCCCAGATCCCGACCCGGTCGCCCGGGCGGATCCCCAGGGCCAACAGGCCCCTGGCCAGCTTTTCGATTTCGCACAGGTACTCGCCGTAAGTCCAGCGAACGCCCTGATGCCGGGCCACCAGCGCCTGGCGGTGCGGAAAGCGGGCGGCGATGTCGTCGAGATAATCGCCGATCGTGGCGTCCAGCAGAGGGGGCTGGTCGGCGCCCTTGAAGTAGCTCAGCTGCAACTGCGATTGCGTGTCCATCAGGATGCCTGTCGGAGGGCGGGATCTCCCCTATTATCGCGCACTTCGCCTGCTTCTTTGGCGACCCGTTTGGGATAGTATTGACACTCGTCACCGCGAAACGGGCCTTGCTTATGAATGCGCACGAAGAACCGAAAGCCTGTTGCCACCACCAGGAAGGGCACAGCAAGGCATCACAGGCGACCGTCCCGGCCGCCGTCCCCCGGGAAGATCTGACAGGCAAGTACGTCTGCCCGATGTGCCCCGGCGTGGTCGAGGACGAACCCGTGCCATGCCCCCATTGCGGCATGGCGCTGGAGCGCGTGCAAGCCCTGTCGTTTGGGCAAGCCGTTCAGTACACCTGCCCCATGCATCCGGAAATTCTGCAGGACCAGCCCGGCGACTGCCCGATCTGTGGCATGGCGCTGGAGCCGGTCGCGGCGTTGGACGAAGGCCTCGACGACGACCCCGAGTACCGGGACATGCGCCGGCGTTTCATGGTCGCGTCCGTGCTGGCGGTACCGCTTCTGTTCCTGGCCATGGGTGACATGCTGCCAGGGCAACCCGTGTCGCGCCTGCTCGGTAGTGGAGCGCGGCACGTGGCCGAGTTGCTGTTGGCCACGCCCATCTGCCTGTGGGCCGGCTGGCCGTTCTTTCAGCGCGCCTGGACCTCGATAAAAACGCGGCATTTGAACATGTTCACGCTGATCGGTCTGGGTGTGGCCGTCGCCTACGGGTACAGCCTTGTCGCCACACTGTTCCCAGGGCTGTTCCCGCCCGCTTTCCGGGACGCCAGTGGGCATGTCGCCGTCTATTTCGAGGCGGCCGGCGTGATTGTCGCGCTGGTCCTGCTGGGCCAGGTGCTGGAACTCCGTGCACGCAGCCGCACCGGCCAGGCCATTCGCTCACTGCTGAGCCTGGCGCCAAACCGTGCCCTCAAGTTAACCCCCTGCGGCCATGAAAAGGATATCCCTCTGCAGGACGTGAAACCCGGTGACATGTTGAGGATAAAGCCAGGCGAGAAGATTCCGGTGGACGGCACGGTGCTCGAGGGCAGCAGCAACGTCGACGAATCGATGATCTCCGGTGAGCCGCTGCCCGTGGCCAAGGGCCCGGGCGACCCGGTGATTGGCGCCACCCTCAACGGCACCGGCTCTTTGCTGATGAAGGCAGAGAAAGTGGGCGCCGATACCTTGCTGGCGCGCATCGTGCAGATGGTCAGCGAGGCTCAGCGCAGCCGCGCGCCGATCCAGCAACTGGCCGACCGGGTGGCCGGCTGGTTCGTGCCGACCGTCGTGCTCTGTGCAGCCGTCACCTTTGTGGTTTGGGGGCTCTGGGGCCCCCAGCCGGCCATGGCCTACGCCATCATCAACGCGGTGGCCGTATTGATCATCGCCTGCCCCTGCGCGCTGGGCCTGGCGACACCCATGTCGATCGTCGCCGCCACCGGCAAGGGCGCCGAGCACGGTGTGCTGTTCCGCAACGCCGAGGCCATCGAACACCTGCGGGCGGTCGACGTGCTGCTGCTGGACAAGACCGGCACCCTGACCGAGGGCAGACCCACGCTCACCGAAATCAAGGCGGTCGAAGGGTTCGAGACCGACGAAGTACTGGCATTGGCCGCGGCACTGGAACGCCTCAGCGAACATCCACTGGCTGCAGCCATCGTCGCCGGCGCCGAAGCGCGTCATCTGAACCTGCTCCCGGCAAGTGATTTCGCCTCGATCACCGGCCAGGGTGTCACCGGCCGGGTCGACGGCCGCGCGGTGGCGCTCGGTAACCGGGAACTGATGGCGGCCCTGCAGGTGGATACCTCTTCGTTGGCGGATGCAGCCGAGGTTTTGCGCCGCGAGGGTGCGACCGTACTGTGGGCCTCTGTCGACGCCCGCCTCGCGGCTCTCGTCAGCATCTCGGACCCGATCAAAGACACCACGCCGGAAGCGATCAGAGCCCTGCACCTGGAAGGTCTGCAGGTGGTGATGGTGACCGGTGACAGCCGGCAGACCGCCGAGGCCATTGCGGCGCGACTGGGTATCGACGAGGTGCTTGCCGAAGTATTGCCGGATCAGAAACTGGACGTGGTTCGGCGTTACCAGGCGCAGGGCCACACTGTCGCCATGGCCGGCGACGGCATCAACGACTCCCCTGCCCTGGCCGCCGCCGACGTGGGGATTGCCATGGGCACCGGCACCGATATCGCCATGGAAAGCGCGGATGTCACGCTGGTCAAGGGCGATTTGCGAGGCATCGTCAAGGCGCGTCGCCTGAGCCGCCTGACCATGCAAAACATCCGGCAGAACCTGTTCTTTGCCTTCGTCTACAACGGCGTCGGCGTGCCGATTGCAGCGGGAGTGCTCTACCCCTTTATCGGCCTCCTGCTCAGCCCGATGATCGCGGCTGCTGCGATGAGCTTCAGCTCGGTGTCGGTGATCTCGAACGCCCTGCGCCTGCGCCGGGTCGACCTCTGAGGGAAGTCACATGGACTACGCATTCCACAACGTGGTGGGCAACCTCGGCGTGCTGCTGATCGTCGGCAGCTACTTCCTGGTGCAGATCCAAAAAATGTCGGCCATCCAGCTACCCTACATAACCCTGAACGGCCTCGGCGCCGTACTGATCCTGTATTCGCTCTGGTTCGACTTCAACCTCTCGGCCTTCCTGATCGAGGTGATCTGGCTGCTGATCAGTTTGATGGGTATTGGCAGGGTGTTGCTGCAGCGACGCCGCGAGTCTGATTCGGAGTCCGGGTCTGCCGCAACCTAGCCTGTCGACTGCGTACTATTCGCTCGCCGACGAGCCAGGAGCGGGACTCTCGGCCCGATCGGGCGGGCAATGGAATGGCTGCCCATCGCTACCCGCATGGTAAGCAAAGGTTTTTCGGCCGACTTGCAGGACAATCAGCGAGCCCGGCACCAATGCCTGTGTGTAGAAGATATCCGGTTTCGGACAACCGATCGCGCCGGAGCGCCAGCTAACCCGGCGTGCTTCGGCAACCTCTATGGAGCCGGGATCGAGTCCGCGATGCCGCGCGAGATCCGCCCTGGCGAAGTCGACCTGCTGCTGCAGGGTCAGTGGGGCATCCGCGCCTTGCAAAGGAGCCTCCGGCGTTACTGCTTCCACCGGCGCGGACCGCTCGGGTAAGGTCGCTTCATCATCTGACACGCAAGCCGCAAGGCAGAAAACTACACCAGCAAGAACCAGAAGCAGCAACCACAAGAATCTTCTGCCACGCATAATCGCCTCCGGTGTGATTTTGGATCGGAAACGGATGCACCCTAACGGTCCGGAATGCTCCGTGCCGCGGTGACGCCTCCGCAAAACCGCCCCACCCACGCACCGGCTGGGCGCAGCTCAATGAACTGGTTGATGTGTTCCAGCAGGCGCTCCCTGCTGTCGCCCTGCCCACTGCCCATGCCCTCGACCAGCCGTTGCATCTGGTAGGCCATGCGCGCCTGCTTGTCTTCGGGCGGCGAGTCTGTGCCGGCCAGGACTTCAATGGCGATACAGGCGGTGCGCAGGGCCTCTTCGTCCTTGTTGCCCGGGCCGTTTTGCCACCAGGCGGCAAGGGCTTCGCCATCGATGCCTTTCGGCAGACTGTCCTCTTCCCCCCACAATGCAGTTGCTTTTTCGGGCTCAGCCTCTTTCAGCGCACAGGCCTGCATACGATCGAGCAGGCGCTGCCAGCGCTCCTGCTTCTGGCGCTTGCGCTCGGCCACCTGCTCGACGCGGGCGCGCTCGTTCGCCTGCCGCTGCTCCACCCGCGCGCGCGCCTCCGCGTTACGCTGGTTACGCTCTTCGCCGAGCCGGGCGAATATGGCGTCGCAGGTTTTGCGGAAGTCTTTCCACAACGGACGATCGAGGCGTTGTGGCGTGAGGCCGATCTCTTTCCATTCGCGCTGGATCGCTTTTGCCCGGTCGATCGCCTGTTTGAGGTCCTCCATTGCCACCAGCGCTTTGGCTTCCTCGATGAGCGCTTTCTTGCGCTCGATGTTATTGCCGTACTCCAGCTCCAGATGCGCGTAAATACGGTTACAGACCTTGTCGAGCGCCTTGTGGCTCTTGCGCTCCTGCTTACGGTCAACGGGCGTAAGCTCGGCGAAGGCCTTGCGCGCGGCGTTCAGCGTTTTGCGCACCATCTTCCAGTCGGGCGCCGGCAGTTCCGGATCCGGGTTTTCGAGATCCGGCCAGGCGATTTTCGACTCGTAGTCCCTGAGCTGAGCGACCAGTTCCATGCGCTGCCGGTACACTGCTTTGCGTGCCTCGGCCCGCTGCTCAAATACTTCCTTGCACGGCGCCCAGGCCTCATCGGCAGCGGCGCGAAAGGCCTGCCACAATTCCTGGTCGCGCCGCGGCGACAGCGGTCCAAGCTGCTTCCACTCGTCCTGCAGCGCCTTGATCTTTGCCGCCAGCGTGTCTGCATCCTCGGCGGCCCCCACCAGGGCCTGCATATGCGCGATCAGCTCGACCTTCTTCGGCTCGATCGCGAAGCCCTGCCAATCGTGGATTTCCTGCAGCCGGGCCAGCAGCGGCCGCAGTTCGTGCTGGAAATGATCCTGGCGGGAAGGCGACAGTTGCCGCAGCAAGTTGCGCAAGCGGTTCAGCGCGCGGTCTGCATTGCGGTAGTGGTTGGTCGTCAGTTCCGTGCGAAACGTCTCGAACGCCTGCTCGACCTTTTCTAGGGTCTTCTGCTCTTTCTTTTGCAGTTGGTCCAGGCGATCCTCGAGCTGCGCCCGTTGCTCCCGCAGCAGGCGGATCGTCTCGGGCAGCCCTGCATCCAGTTCGTCTGGCCAGGTCAGCACCCGGGTGAGCTTCACGGCCTGTTGCTGCAATTTATGGATGGCTTTGAAATCCGCCGCGTCGACGTGTCCTGCAGCCTTCGTAAACCGGCCCAACTCGCTGCTGCGGCTAGCCAGGTTGCGCAGCGTCTGCAGGGGCGCCCGCCAGTAGCTGAGCTGCGCTTTGCACGCCTCGGTCTGCTGTGGTTCCGGGTGGATGTGCCGCAGGGCCGCGACCCAGCGTTCTTCGATGCTGTTGAGTTGCGCTTCGAGATCCGCGGCGGACTCCGGTTTGGTGAGGGCTACCGGATCCAGGGATTCGAGTTCGGCCAGCAGGTCGACGAAAGTTTGCCCGGCTTCCGCGACCAACGCCTGTTCCCGCTGTTCAGCGACTTGCTCCGCCACCTTGTGTTCCACCCGCTTGGCGCAGGTATCGAGATCGCCCTGGATACGCTCCCGCTCGTCCGCGCCAGCATGTTCGCGCAGATCCGTCCAGCGTTGCGCCAGCGACAGGTAGCGTGCGCGGTAGTTCGGCGAATCGGCCGCCGCGCGCAGTTCCGAGGCCTCTTCGGCGAGTTTCAGCAGTTGCTGCCGACGTTCTTCCTCGGCACGTTGTGCGGCCAGGTGCTCGTCCACGCGCTCGCGGCAGTGGCGGAAGACGGCCTTGTCCTTGTGCTTGGCCTGCTGCATCAACGATTGCAGCAGTTCGATGTCACTGATCGACTGCGCCGCGCACAGCCGCGCGCGGGCCACGGGATGGCTCGTGGCCAGATCCATGCGGACTTGCGGATCCCCTATTCGGCCAATCGTCTTCTCGATCAGTTCAGGATCATCGGCCAGGTGCGAGATGCGCAACAGCCTGGCGTCGTCGGCTCCCTCCGGCAAAGCACCGTCCGCGCTCAAGATTTGCCGCAAACGCTGGGCCCGAGCCTGTTCGCGTAACTCGGCGGACAGCGTGTCCGGCGACTCGTCAATCAGGCGATCCAGGATCTCACCGGCCTCGATTCGCGACAAAGCGCGGGCCCGCACTCCGGGATCTTCGTCCGTCTGCAGCACTTCGAGTAGTACCGCCGGATCGTCGAGTTCGTCGATGGCGGCCAGCCGTACCTCGGCTTTGGCGTGCTGCCAGCGGGGTTTTGTGAAAGGTTCCAGCAACGACATGGGCGGTTTGGCCTGTAAGCCTTCAAGATGAAAGAAAGATGAATCCGAATGTCGCCTTGGCAGGAGTCGCAACGTCGGCTCCTGCAGCCCGCTTCTCGCAGTAACGAAGAAGACCGCGCCAATTCAGGGCAAGTATAAACCACCGACTGCGCGAATTGGATGATTCACAGCCATATTTCGCTCCGCCAGTGCTGTCATCGGCACGAGTGCCGATGACAGCACCAGCAACAGTTTTGCCCGGTGCCGCCGCAAACGGAAAGCAGCTTGATCCAGTCAGCTGTTCATTCGGCGGGAAAGTCGACTTCCAGTATGACCCCGGTGCCTTTAAGCACCTCGATCTTCTGGCCGCGTGGCTCGAAGTCCAGAAGTTCCCTGCCGTAGGCCTCGGGATCGCGGAAGCTCAGGCGGCCATAAACATTTCCACCGTGCATTTCGAACGTCTCGATGGTGCCCACTTCAACGCCACCCACACGCAATGGGTAAGTGCCAACGGGCACGTCTTCGATTGCCACCGAAAACATCACGCGATGCGAGTTCATTTCCCACTCAGCCTCGCCACCGGCTTCCGGCAGCACGCCGCTGTTTTGCAGTTCGGCTTCGATTTCGAGAAACTCGCCATCGTCAACGCAATCTCGCATGCCACCGCCCATGCCGCCGCCACCCATGCCGTGTCCGGTGCCGGAGGCGCAGTCATAATCATGATCGTTTCCGCCGGCATATCCACCACCCTGATGGCCGGGACCGTGTTCTTCGAAGGTCTCATCGAACGAAGACAACACGGTACCCTGCCCATCGCGGACCTCTATCTGCATACCGCGCGGATCGAAATTCATCAGCCTGCGGCCATCTTCCGCCGGGCTGGTAAACCTGATTTCGCCGCGCCCTTCCTGCACCGTGAAGTCACCGCGCTCCTGCATGCCGACGTACAGGTGGTAGTTACCGTCGGGCAGACCCGCCACCTCTACGTCAAATTCCATGTGGCCCGGGACGTCCTCGTAGCGGGCATGGCCGCTGCCGCTAATGCCTTCGCGGGCCGGCGCCAGGTCGATGCGCTGCTCGCCAAACATGGCATCAGCGTATGCGTCGTCCGAAATGCCACCGGTGCAATGGGTGTTCATGACCTCCAGCAGTCGCTCGATCCGGAACGAACCGCTGCCGACTTCAGGGTGACTGGTATCGAACGTGACCTCGCCGCCGGCACAACTGTCGAAGCTTATGACCATCGTTCCGATACTGCTCACGGTGTCGTTGCCGGGCACAGCGTCCTGCAGGAAACCCACGTCGGTGGACTCAAAAAGCTCCATCTCGATGCGGTTCTCCACCAGGTCGCCGATGCCGATGTACCAGGCTGTCTTGCGGTCGTTACCGTAGGTGTACCAGTAGGCAACGGCGCGCCGCGAATCATCCAGTTGCTCGACCACCTGCAGCGCGATGCCCTGTGCCTCCTGGTCGACCTGATCCCAGATGCCGGTGAAATGCCGGGTGACGATCATCCCCTCGGAGGGGCCGATGCTGCTGCTGTCGTGGGCGAAAAGGAGCGCCGGCGAGGTCACCGTCGCGATGAGAAGAAATAGCCGTGCAGTCCTTTGAAACAGTTTCATAACGTACTCCAATTGGCTGGTTTCTGTAATTGCCAACGCCGGATCGCGGGCGGATATGATGTTCCGGGCAGGGCCTCGGTACCGGCACCTGCATCAACTTGTGTCGAATTCGTCGGACCCATTCAAAGACTCTCGGCCGGCACGATGATCGTAATTCGCTTGATGCTCACGTTTGTGTCTACCTCCGCAGTCATTCGACTGCTTTCGAAAGTGCTTTGAGTCTGCGCTTCTGCGACAACAGGAAAACGGCGGGAATCAGCGCCAGCGTCAGCAACGTGGCGCTGATCATCCCCCCGACCATGGGCGCCGCGATGCGGCGCATGACTTCGGAACCGGTTCCGCTGCCCAGCATGATCGGCAACAGGCCGGCAATGATGGCGGCGACCGTCATCATGATGGGCCGCACGCGCATTAGTGCCCCGTTGGTGACTGCGACCGCCAGGTCAGCCCCATTCAGGGAACGCTGTTCCTTCTGTGCCTTGAGCGTTTCGGCGGCCAGCGCCTGTTTCAGGTAAACCAGCATCACCACGCCGATTTCCACCGCGACCCCGGCGAGCGCAATAAAACCGACGCCGACGGCCACCGACATGTGGTAGTCCAGCAGGTAGAGCAGCCAGATACCGCCGATCAGGGCGGTCGGCAACGTGCCCATGATAATCAGGACTTCCGTCATGTTGCGGAAATTCAGGAACAGCAGCAGCACGATGGTGACCAGGGTGATCGGCACCACGACGGCCAGCCTGGCCTTGGCGCGTTCCATGTATTCGTACTGCCCGGACCAGTTCAGCGAATAACCCACCGGCAGCTCGACCTGTTCCGTGACCACCCGCTTGGCCTGTGCCACGTAAGTACCCAAGTCGACGCCCTCGATGTCAACGAAGACCCAGCCGTTCAGGCGGGCGTTTTCGCTCTTGATCATCGGCGGACCCGCTTCCACCCTCAGATCGGCAACGGCAGACAGCGGGATCTGCTGACCCGATGGCGTCACGACAGCCAGCTCCTTCAGTTTTTCAACCGAGTCCCTTACTTCCCGGGGGTAACGCAGATTGACCGGGTAGCGCTCCCGCCCTTCGACCGTTTCCGTGACGTTCATGCCGCCGATCGCGGTCCGCACGATGTCCTGGATATCGTCGATATTGAGCCCATAGCGCGACGCCTGGTCACGCAGGATATCCACGGTAACGTAGCGCCCGCCCGCCACCCGCTCTGAAAAAGCCGAGGCGGTGCCGGGCACCGTCTTGAGCACGGCCTCGACCTCCTGCCCGATCTGCTGGATCACCTGCAGATCCGGACCGGCGATCTTGATGCCCACAGGGGTCTTGATGCCCGTGGCCAGCATATCGATGCGGGTCTTGATCGGCCAGACCCACGCGTTGGTCAGCCCCGGAAACTGCACGCGCTGGTTCAGTTCCTCCCTGATGTCATGGATGGTGATGCCTTCGCGCCACTCGTCTTCGGGCTTCAACTGGATGACGGTCTCGATCATCGTCAAGGGCGCCGGGTCCGTAGCCGTTTCAGCCCGGCCGATCTTGCCGAACACGGTCTTCACTTCGGGCACCGTGCGGATCAGCCTGTCGGTTTGCTGCAATAATTCCTGTGCCTTGCCGATGGAAATGCCGGGGAACGTGGTCGGCATGTACATCAGATCGCCCTCATTGAGGTCCGGCATGAACTCGGATCCGAGTTTGTTGACGGGCCAGAAACCCACGACGACCAGCAGCAACGTAAACAGGACCACGAACCAGGGGCGCCGCGTGACCTGGTTGATGAGTGGCCGGTACAGCCAGATCAGTAAGCGATTCAGTGGGTTACGGTGTTCCGGAACGATTTTCCCGCGGATGAAGTAGCCCATCAGCACCGGTACCAAGGTGATGGACAGCCCCGCTGCCGCCGCCATGGCGTAGGTCTTGGTAAAGGCCAGCGGCGCGAACAGGCGCCCCTCCTGGGCCTGCAGCGTAAACACCGGCAGGAAGCTGAGGGTAATAATCACCAGCGAGAAGAACAGCGGCGGCCCGACCTCGACGGCGGCCTCGGTCACCACGGACCAGTGCATTTTCCGATCGTAGTCCGCTTGCTCCATCTTCTTGTGCACGGTCTCGATCATCACGATGGCGGCATCGACCATCGCGCCGATGGCGATGGCGATGCCGCCCAGCGACATGATGTTGGCGTTCAGGCCCTGCGCCCTCATCACCAGAAACGCGACCAAAATACCGAGCGGCAGGCTGAGGATCACCACCAGTGACGAGCGCAGATGGAACAGGAACAGCAGGCAGACCAGGGCTACCACCAGGAACTCCTCCACCAGCTTTTGCTGCAGGGTCTCGACAGCCCGGTTGATCAGAGATGAGCGATCGTAAGTCTCAACAATTTCAACGCCTTCCGGTAAACTTCTCTCAAGAGTTCTGAGCTTTTCCTTGATGCCATCGATGGTTTTGCGTGCATTTTCGCCGAAGCGCATCACGATAACGCCGCCGACGACCTCGCCTTCACCGTTCAAGTCGGCGATGCCGCGGCGCATTTGTGGCCCCAGCCGGATGTCCGCCACGTCCTCCAGCCGGATCGGGGTGCCCATCTCGTTCATGCCCAGAGGTATCGCGCCCAGGTCTTCCTGCGACTTCAGATAGCCCGTGGCGCGGATCATGTACTCCGCTTCGCCCATCTCAATGACGGAACCACCCACTTCGCGGTTGCCTTTCTGAATCGCCGAATAAACCTTTGACAACGGCAGTCCATAGGCGCGCAGCGCATCCGGATTGACCACGACCTGGTATTGCCGGACCATGCCACCGATCGTGGCCACTTCCGCAACCCCAGGCACCGTCTGCAGTTCGAACTTGAGGAACCAGTCCTGGATCGAACGCAGCTGGGCCAGATCGTGCCGGCCGCTGCGGTCCTGCAGTGCGTATTCATAGATCCAGCCCACTCCCGTCGCATCCGGTCCGAGCCCCGGTTTGGCTGAGGGCGGCAGTTGTCCGGCAACCTGGTTCAGGTACTCCAGTACCCGCGAGCGTGCCCAGTACAAGTCGGTGCCGTCTTCGAAGATAACGTAGACATAGGAGTCGCCGAAGAACGAATAGCCGCGCACCGTGGACGCTCCGGGCACGGACAGCATGGCCGTCGTCAACGGGTAGGTCACCTGGTCTTCAACCACCTGCGGCGCCTGGCCCGGAAACGGCGTCTTGATGATAACCTGGACGTCCGACAGGTCCGGCAGCGCATCCACTGGCGTGTTGACCATGACGTAGGTCCCACCCACAGCCAGGATCAGGCTCATCAGTACGACCATGAAGCGGTTGTCGACGGACCAGCGAATGATGGTCTCAATCATGCTTGTGACCCTCGTCCGAGCCTGGCGGATCAAGCGCGTGGATCCGATCGATGACCCACCCGGTTTCCGGATCTTCAACCATAGAGAAATGGACTTCCTGTCCGCTTTGCAGCGCATCGAGCGCAACGGCGGGATCCACTTTGAAAAACATGGTCATTGCCGGCCAATCCAGCTCCGCAATGGCCTCGTGCTCCAGCTTGAGCCTGTGCGCCTCGATATCCACAGCGCGTACCACCCCCCCGGCCGTGATTCGGTGTTCTTCAGGCATATCAACCGGGTCAGTGCCCGGTGTCGTTCCGGGTTGTACCTCGGACAGTTCGTTGGCATGACTTGCCCCGCCGTAGATATGCTCGATCACGTAGGCGCCGGCCTTCTGCTGCAGCAAGGCAAAGCGAACATTCTGGCCAACCTTGACGCTGTCGAGTTCCACTCCGGGGAGAACGTCAAAGATCATGGTCATGCTGGGCCAGGCAAGGGTATCGATGGGGCCGTGAGAAATGCGGATGCGCCGATGCTGCACATCGATCTCGTCTACCCGGCCGGTAGCGAATACTGCTTCCAACGCCCTTTGTTCCGGCAGGTGATCAACCGACTCCAGCCGTTTGACGCTGCCGGCGATGCTGGCTTCCGAATCGATCAGGAATTGGGCCGAGGTGACGATGTCGTCCCCTTCAGTGATTCCAGCCAGGATTTCAACGTATTCACCGCTTTCCAACCCGGTCATGACCTCGTGCACGTGGAACCTTCCTTCCCCGAGCGCGATGACGACGCGGTCGCGGCCCGGTGCCCGGATCAGGGCTTCGCGCGGAATGGTGAGTGCATTTGATTTGAGCTTGCCGTAAATCGAGACCCGCGCATACATGTTCGGCTTCAATCGCTCGTCCGGGTTGTCGAACCGCAATCTCACGCGCAACGTGCGTGTTTTCGGGTCGAGCACCGGGTAAACATAATCCACTTGCCCGCTGAACTCGGCGCCCGGCAGGTAATCCAGCCGTGCCTCGGCGGCCTGACCGACGGCGACCCATTCGGCCTGCGACTCGAACACCTCGGCCTGCAGCCACACGCTGGACAGGTCCGCCAGGCTCATGATGGTCGTGTTGGGCTGGATGTACATGCCCTCGCGCACGCTCAGCGAGGTCACGATGCCGTCCTGCGGCGAGACGAACTTGATGTTTTCCGATGCACTGCCGCGTTGTGCCAGTGCTCGGATATCGGAGGGGATCATGCCCAGCGAACGCAGTTTCTCTTCACCCCCGGACAGCAACCGCGCGTCACCACGCTGCACCGCCTGCAAATATTCCTTCTGTGCGTTCACCAGTTCCGGTGAGTAAAACTCGAACAACAGATCGCCTTTGGACACCCGCTCGCCTTCCGAGCTCACGGGCAGGCTGACGATCCACCCCTGCACGCGGGTATTGATATGGCTGATGCGCGTTTCGTCGAACCCGACGTAACCGGTGGCTTCGATGCGCCGCCACAGGGGCCGGACTCTTGCCGGCTCTGAACGCACGCCAAGGTTGTTCACGACGGCGTGGCTGATGGTCACGGCGTCACCATCACCGTCCCCGGTTTCGTATACCGGCACCAGCTCCATGCCCATCGGTGACTTGCCCGGCTTGTCCCGCTTGAAATTCGGATCCATCGGGGCGACCCAATAGAGCACCTTCCGCTCCGTGGCGGCGCCTGCCTGTGGGTCGGACGAATCGCTCACGGTCCCGGCCAGCCTCGGCCCCAGCACCATGCCGCCAGCGAAAGCGGCCAACAGAAGAACGATGACGAAGATGCGGGCTCTCATGGGGTATCTCCCTCGAAGTAATGCAGGCGCGCCTGCGTCTTCAGCAATTCGGCCAACAGACCGGCGTATTCCAGTTGTAGTTCGTACTCGGTAATTCGGGCGCGCATCAATGTAGTCAGGCTGTCGAGCGCGGCCTGGTAGGCGGAGAAAGCCGCTTCGGCGTTGAACTCCGCGTCAGGCAGCAGCGATTCCTCAAACAGTTTTTTGCGCTCGAATTGCCGCTTCAACGTTGCCGCGTGCAGCCCGGCCTCGCTGCTCATGCGCCGGTACGTATCGTCGCGACTGAACAGCGCGGCCGACGACTCCGACACCGCGGCAGCCTTGTAGCGGTCCTGGCGGTTCGCGTGGAATAGCGGCAGGTCCATGGTCAACATCACACTGAACAGATCGGCACGTGAACTGCCGTCCGGGTTGTTGCCGCCACGCGCGCCGTAGGCCAGGTCGACACCGAATTCGGGTTTGTAACGCTGCTGCGCCAGCTCGATCCCGGTGTCCGCAGCGTCTGCCTGCTTCTGCAGGGTGACAATGCGGGGGTGCCCGGCCAGGCGTTCCCTGAGTTCATCCAGCGCCGGCGGGGGCCCCAGGTCCGGCCATTCGCTTTCCAGTTCCAACCAGGCGTCCGGCCCGATCCAGGTTTCCAGCCGCGCCCGGGCACGGTCCTCCTCCTGTGCGATGCGGGTGGCACGGTCTTGCACCTTCGCCAGCTCGACCGCCGCCCGCAATACGTCTTGCTGCTGCACGCGCCCAGTGGCGTAATAGTCCTGCGTAATGTCGGCCAGGTCGGAAAAGGCCTGGATGGCCTCGACGTTTATCTCCGCCAGTTTCAGCTGCTTGAGCACCTCCAGGTAATCCTCGCGGACCGCCAGCGCTATGCGCAATCGCTGATCCTGCAGTGTTTCGTCGAGAGCCCCGGCCTGTTCGACTATTTGCTCCGCGCGCAGCGCCCGAGTGTTGCCGCGTGGAAATTTCTGTGTCACACCGATCACTGCCTGGGTCATCGGTTCCTGCCCGAAGTTCCAGGTATCTGTGGGTAGCGACATGAAGCCCATGCGCAGCATCGGATCGGGCAGTTGCTCGCTGGCCACAGCCATCTCCTCCATCGCCGTGCGCCGCGATTCAACCTCCAGCAGCAACGGATCCTGGCGCAGGGCCAGGGCTTCGGCTTGCTCCAGGCTGAGCCCGGCGGCATTGACGTGAAGTGTCGCAAACAGCGCACAGCCTGCCGCGAACAGTTTGAGCAGTAGGCCCTCAGCGAGGCCTGTATTTTTCAGGGACATCTCCATCTCCCGTATGCGGCACGCGCAGCCTGGCGTTGCCGTAAAACTAATGATGTTGGTCCGCGCGCGGCGCTCTACCGGACGGACAGAGTCGTGTCAGGAGATGTGGGTGGGAGGTCGGAACGGGAGTGACGCGTGGCTGGGAGAAATGCAGCCGTCTCCCAACAGCGTCAGGTGGGTGGCAACCGGGGCCGACGCCTGGCTCTGCAGCGTGGCGATCCCTGCCAGGCCCGCAGCGCAGGAGCCGCACTGAACCATGTTGTCGCAATTGGAATCCTGGTCGCCGTCGTTTGGCTTGCAGCAGTCATGGCCGGAAGCAGCGTCGCTGCCATCATGTTGCATGCCGGCATGCATGTCAGCATGCCCATCGGACTGCATCATGTCGCAGAAACCCGCCTGTATCGGCTGGGCTGCGATCATGAACACCAGGATAGCTGCCAACAATTTCATGCACTTATTGTAGTCAATTAAGCCGATTAGTCCAGCTACGGGGCATTTAGTTCACCAGCCACAGCGATAACCCGGGCCAGAATGCGATGAGCATGACGGAAATCAACAGGAAGAAGAAAAACGGCAGCGTGGACAAATACAACTCGACCACCGGGCGCTCAAAGCGGTAACTCGCGATGAACAGGTTCAGGCCGACCGGTGGCGTGATGTAGCCCAGTTGCATCGTGGCCAGGAAGACGATACCCAGGTGCACCGGGTCGACACCGTACTGCAGCGCCACCGGCAGGATCAGCGGTACCACCAGCACAATGGCGGAGAAAATGTCGAGGATGGCGCCCAGCACCAGCAGAAAGACGAGCAACAGCAGCATGAAGGTCAACGGGCTGCTGACGAAAACGCTGACCCAGGCCAACAACTTCTGCGGCACGCCGGCGTCGATCATGTAATTGGTCGAGGCCAGCGACATGCCGAGGATCACCAGGATGCCACCGACCAACACCATGGAATCGCGCATCACGCCGGGCAATTTGCGCAGCGGGATCTCGCGCAGGATCACGACATCGACAACCAGCACGTAAAGCGCTGTCACCGCCGCGGCTTCCGAAATCGCGAAATAGCCGCTGTAAATTCCGCCCAGCACCACGATCGGCAGAGGAATTTCCCAGGCCGCCTCGCGCACGGCCCCACGCACTTCACGCCATGAGAAGTCACCCAGAGGAACGCGCACGGCGCGATTCTTCCACACGCTGTAGCCGGACAGGATCAGCAGCATCAGGATACCGGGCAAGACGCCGGCGAGAAACAGGTCCTCAACGGAAATCTCGGCTACGATGCCGTACAGGATCAGCGGCAGTGACGGTGCGAACAGCAGACCCAGGCTACCGGCCGAGGTAATCAGGCCGAGGTTGAACTTCTCCGGATAGCCAGCCTGCTGCAGGGCCGGGAACAGCAAGGCCCCGAGGGCGATGATAGTGACGCCCGAGGCGCCGGTAAACGCCGTGAAGAATGCGCAGGTCGCCAGCGAGACGATTGCCAGGCCGGCCGGCATCCAGCCCAGCAGGGCGCCGGTCAATCGCACCAGGCGCCGCGGCGCCCCGCTCTCGCTGAGCAGGTAGCCGGCAAAGGTAAATAGTGGAATGGCCAGCAGAATCGGCATCTCGGCGATGCCATAGAACTCGATCGCGATGGCCTGCAGGTCGATGTCCTCCTGCAGGAAGCCGAGCATGGCGCTGGCCGCGATGACGGCGAACAGCGGAGCGCCCAACAGGGCCAGCAGAACCAGCAGCGGGGCGGCGGCAATCATGTCGCGCGCTTCGACCGCGCAAGCCGCCACAGATCGCGTGCGGCGAACAAGGTGTAGCGATAGGCGATCAGGCCGAAGCCGACCGGCAGGATCGCCTGCAGCAACCAGGCCGGTATGCCGCCCAGCAGGACGTCGCCGAATTCGTGCGACATACGCACGAACAGGAAACTGTGCCAGGCAACGATGCCGCAGATTCCAGCGGTGAAGCCGTGAATCAGGATATCTTTGAGGGTCTTGATCCGCCCCGGCAGAAAACGGTCGAGCACCTCGACGTTAATGTGTTTGTCGTTGCGGCTGGCGGCCACGGCGCCGGCCACGGCAAGCCACAACACCATCATCCGCAGCGCCTCGTCACTCCAGATAAACCCGATGTCAAAGAAGTTGCGCAGCACGATCTGGCCGGTGGCAAGAACAATCATGCCGCTCAGGATGACCACCAGCACGGCATCCTCGGCCATGCGTCCGGCCGCGTCCAGCCGGCTGAAAATCGTGGTTTGCGTGCTCAAGGCGACGTCACAACCCGTCCCGCACGATAGTCTTCGAGCAGCCGCTCCATGCGTTCCAGCAGTGTCGCGTCGAACACACCCTCGCGGGCCAGCTGCCGATGCGAACGGCGGACGATCTCGCGCCACTGGGACATCTCGGCGGCATCCGGCTCGACCATCTGCAAACCGCTTTCGAGCAACGCCCGGAGTGCCTGGTCGTTGTCCCGCACGCCGTTCTGATCGAACTTCCGATAGATGCCCTCCATCACCTCGCGAACCACCTGCTGGTCTTCGGGGCTGATGCGCGCAAAGGCCTTACGGTCGATCAGCAGCGCTGCATAGACGTAGGCCACCGGAACGTCCGTGATGTACTTCAGGCGCGTATGCCATTGAAACACCACCGCTCCAACCGGCGGAACGGTGACGCTATCCAGCAGGTCGGTCTGCAGGCCGGTCATCACATCGGTGACCGGCATCACGACCGGCGCCACTCCGAGAGCGCGCAACGCGGCGAACCCCACCGGATCGCCTTCGGGAATCCATACTTTCTGTCCGTCGAGGTCCGTCAGGGTGCTCAGGGGCACGTTCGACATCATGTAGGCGAAACCGGCGGCTGCGAAGCCAAAATTGACGTACCCGGCCTCTTCCAGCCGCTGGCGCAGCTCGGCTTCCAGGTGCCCGCGTACGTAGCGGGCCTCATCGATGGAGTTGAACATCATGGGCAAGGCGAACAGATCGGCCTCGTCCTGGAACATGTTGAGCCCACCGGACGTGAAGGCGCCCCCGTGCAACTGGCCGGTGCGCATCTTGCGCTGCACCTGCTTGTCGTTGCCTTGAACGCCGCCTCCGTAGAATTTGAACTTCACGCGGCCATTCGTGTGCTCTTCGATGGCCTTCGCCCCGGCTCGCATGTCGTTCATCCAACTGGCCCCTTCGGGTGCAATCGTGGCGATTTTCAGTGTCTGGGCCCAAACCGGCCCGGCCCAAAGGACCCCCGCGAGAACAGCCACCACAAACCGGTGTGTGCTTTTTGTCATAGGTAAATCCCGTCAGAAGTAGTCGTCGGCGCTGCCCAGCAGATCCTTTGCATCGTCCTGAGCCAGGGTATTGAAGAGCGTCAGTCCGGGTTGCTCCGGATCGGCGGCAAGCACTTCCTCCAGTAGCCGGTCGTGCAGTTCCCGATCATACAAGGTACGCGCGTAGTAGCGGGCGAAATCGACCTTGATGCTCAGGTCGCGTTCAGCGGACACTTCGAGCGCTTTTTGGTAGTGCGCCAGGCCGGCTTCGAAGTCACCGCCCAAAGCCGGAGGTCGGATGGTGTTCAGCACGCCAAGGAAATGTTCGATATTGGCCTGCTCGTACTGGCTGTCCAGCACCTGGACGCGGCGCAGCACCGCCTGCACCTGCGGCAACTTCGCCAAAGCGGAAAAATCGTCGCTGTGCGCCTGGATCCAGGCCAGCCAACTCAGACCAAATGTGTACAGCGCCGGCACTTGCTTCGCGCCAACCTGTTGCAGGTTCTGTCTGAACTCGTCGTAGGGAAGATCCCAGATGCCGCAGGCTGCCTCTTCGGCGGCGCAGAGCGCGCGACGCCCGTACGCCCTGCCCCGGGTGGTCAGCTTGCGCGCGCGCGCCGGATCGTCCACAAACACCGCACCGTAAGCGGAATAGAGTTCGGCCGCGGCGCTGAGGACCGCTTCATTTTCGGGGGCGCCCTCGACGAAACTGTCCAGCATGAGCAGGTAAGCGGGGGCGCCGTCACGCACCAGCGGCGGATCGTCCTGGTTCAGGATGGCCTTGTTCAGGTTTCCTGCCAGGCCACTGCCGGCCGACGCAACCATGGACGCGCAGGCCACCAGCATGCTGGCTGCCGTCGAGATGAAAAGGAAGCGGACTACACTCATGAAAATCAAAACCCGGTGAATTTCCGAATGGGGAACACAGGCAAAAGCCACCGTACCATCCTATTATAGCCAATCGCCAAGTCTGATAATCTAAAACAGCCAGGAAAACCGGAGAGCAGACTCGTGACCCAGTCACCCAACAAAGACGAACCAAACGCTGCAACCGCATCTGTGAGTGGTGCGCGCAGATGGCTTGATCCCCACCGCAAGCGGTTCTGGGCGGTGGTCCTGCTCGCGCTCTACACACTGGCTGGGTTTTTCCTGGTGCCGCTGCTGGTCAAGTCGCTGATCGTCGCTACGGCGCGGGATGATCTCGGGCGGGAAGCGACCGTCGAGCGGGTGCGCTTCAACCCGTATGTGCTCAGCCTTGAAATCAATGGCTTTGCCCTGAACGACCCTGACGGCGTGACGCACGCCCGATTCGACCGGTTTTTCGTCAATATGCAGCTTTCCGGCCTGTTTCGCTGGGCCTGGACGTTCCGGGAAATCAGCCTCGAAGGATTTGACCTGCTGCTCGAGCGATACGCCGTCGGCGACAGCCGCCTGACCCGGCTGCTGGCGGACCAGGCCGCCCGGGCCGCTCCAGATGAGGAGCGCACGGATGATTCCGGCGGGCTGCCGCGACTGCTGGTCCAGGATTTGGCGTTCAAGGAAGGCCTCATCCGCTTCCACGACGATGTGCCGGTCGATCCCGTGGACCTGGAATTCGGTCCCATCGACGTTTCCGTGCAGGCGCTGAACACCCTGCCCGACCGCTCCGGCCAGCAGGCCGTGAACGTCAGTTTACCCGGTGGGGCAACGGTCAGTTGGAACGGCAGCATAGAGCTGGCCCCGTTGAAGACCGAGGGCACCTTCGTTGTCGAAGGCTCAGATCTCGATCAGACCATTGCATACCTGAAAGCGGTGCTGCCACTAAAGGCGATGCAGGCCACGCTGTCCCTGCAAACCCAATATCGCGTGAGCGAACTGGAGGACGGCAGCCTGGCTGCCGAACTTGACGGGCTCGACGTGGATCTTTCGGATTTTGCGATGACCGGGCTGGAACCCGCTACCGAGTTCGTCGCTTTTCCGTCTTTGCAGCTGTCGGGCGGAACGCTGCGCTATCCCGAGAACACGGTGAATTTCTCGAGTATCCGGCTGTCCGATCCGCAATTTGTGACCTGGCTGGACGAAAGCGGCCAGCTGAGCCTGCTCCAACTGGTGCCCGCGGATACGCCCGAGGCCGGCGCGCCGGAGGCGAACGGGTCCGGCTCCGAAAACTGGCGCCTGGGTGTCGATGAACTCGCGATCGAGAATGGCCGTATCGGGTTCACTGACCGCAGTATCGACCCGCAAGGCATGGTGGCCATTGAGAACCTCGCACTCACCCTGCGGCAGGTCAGCAATGAAGATGGCGCCCAAATTCCGATAAGCCTCGCGGGCAGCCTGGAGTCGGGTGGCCAATTCGGCTTCGATGGACAAGTCTCCGCTCTGCCTGACGTCACCGCCACAGGAACAGTCACTGCCAGCGAGATTTCGCTGACCCTGGTTCAGCCCTATGCGCAGCAACTGGTGAATATCCTGATCAACGAGGGCACGCTGGACACTGCGTTCGATCTGAACCTGAGCCCGGACGGGAACATCGAGGCAAGCGGCAAATTGGCCGTGGCCGGATTGCGCGTTGACGATACCGTGGAGAGCCAGCCACTCGTGGGCTGGAGCAGCCTGGAAATCGACCGGTTCGAAGCGAGCACGGAAAACAGCAAACTGGGCGTTTCGCTGGTGACTTTCGAGCAACCCTTCGGCCGGCTCGTGATCAGAGAGGACCTGACCACGAACCTGTCAGGCCTGGTGATTTCGCCGGAAGACGGGGAGATTGCCGACGAACCGTCCGCAGAGGATGAATCGTCCTACGCTGTCGTGGTCGGAGGCATCGCCGTTCACGACGGCTCGATGGACTTTTCCGACCTGTCGTTGCCGCTGCCCTTTGCAACCTATATCCGCAAGCTGGAGGGCACCATATCGACCGTGGACACCACCAGCTCTTCGCCATCGAACATTCGCCTGGAGGGACAGGTGGACGAATACGGCCTGGCCCGGATCGAGGGGGCGATGAACCTGCTCGACCCGGTCCGCAGCACCGACGTCACGATGGAATTTCGCAACCTCCAGATGTCCAATCTTTCACCGTACACGGTCCAGTTTGCCGGCCGGGAGATCGATGAAGGCAAATTGAACCTGGATCTCGGCTACCGCATCGCGGACGGACAACTGCAGGGGCAGAACGCCGTCGTCATGAGCGACCTGGTGCTGGGCGACGAGGTGGATAGCCCTGACGCCGTCAGCCTGCCGCTGGGACTGGCCGTTGCACTGCTTACGGATGCCGACGGCGTCATCGATATCGATTTGCCGGTGGCAGGCGACATCAACGACCCGGAATTCAAAATCGGCGGCGTGATATGGAAGGCCTTTGCCGGGCTGATCACCAAGATCGTGACGGCGCCTTTCCGCTTGCTGGGCGCCCTTATCGGGATCGATTCGGAAGACCTCGGCCAGTTCCAGTTCCTGGCGGGTCGTGCCGACCTGACCCCGCCCGAACTGGAAAAAGTCGCCCAGTTGCAGGAGGCCTTGCGCCAGCGGCCGGAATTGGCCATCGAAGTCAGTGGACCGTTCGATCCGGCGATCGACGTTCCGGCCCTCCAATATCAGCAACTCAGGTCGGTTGTGACGGAGCGGCTCGGGGAGGACTATGCGAACCCGGACGAAGAATTTCGCATGCTGAACGAGGAGATCCGGATCGTGTTCGAAGCACTGTTCGTCGAGCGCTTTCCGGACACGCCGCTGGAATCGGTCAAGGCGGATCACCTGGTGCCGCCGGCCGATAAGCCGCAGGGTGAACCGGTGCTCGACCAAACCGCCTACGCAGCGGACTTGCGTGACCGCCTGCTGGCCTCGGAAACGGTGGGCCAGCAGGACCTGGAGGCACTGGCCAATGCGCGTGCGGAAGCGATTCGCGCTGCATTCATCGCCGACGGTGAATTCGACGCGGCC
>JAPHSB010000317.1 GCA_026193295.1 Lysobacterales bacterium | reverse complement strand
CGCACCTGGCCGGGTTCGAACGGCTCGATCATCCTGTGGGCCGAGGCCATCCGGCGAATCCAGCGATCAGACTTGATGCTCACGGCCTCGCTCTCAGCTGTTGCGTATGTTGATCTGCGGCAGGCTCACGGCCAGGCTACGGGGCGTGGTCGAAAGGCGCGCGGACACGGCGCGGGCCACGTCGCGGTACCGCAGGGTCAATTCGGAAGCCGGTGCGGAGACCACGGTCGGACACCCATTGTCCAGGTCCTCGCGGATACGCAAATCCAACGGCAACTGCCCCAGCAGCGGCAGGCCATACTGCTCGGCCATGCGGGCGCCGCCGCCGGAGCCGAAGATGGGCTCCTCGTGCCCGCACTGGCTGCAGATGTGCGTGCTCATGTTCTCGACGATCCCGAGCACGGACATCTCGACCTTGCGAAACATCTGCACGGCCTTGCGCGCATCAAGCAGGGCAATGTCCTGCGGTGTGGTGACGATCAGGCAACCGCTGACCGGGACCTTTTGCGCCAGCGTCAGCTGGATGTCACCGGTGCCGGGCGGCAAGTCGATGACCAGGTAGTCCAGGCTCTCCCAGTTGGTTTCGGTCAGCAGCTGCTGCAGCGCCGACGTGACCATGGGACCGCGCCAGATCATCGGCGTGTCCTCATCCACCATGAAACCTATCGACATGACCTGCAGACCATGCGCCCGCTGAGGAACGATCCGGTTACCGACCGTGTTCGGCTGTCCCTTGACGCCCAGCATGCGGGGCATGCTCGGACCATAGATGTCGGCATCGAGTACGCCGACCCGTGCGCCGTCCGCCTGCAGCGCCAGCGCCAGGTTGACAGCCGTTGCGGACTTGCCGACCCCACCCTTTCCGGAGGCCACGGCGATGATGTTGCGAATCTGCTCCAGTGGCTTCAGATCGCCCTGCACGGCGTGTGTGACCACCTTCCAATCCAGGTTGACGACGGCCTTGTCAATCTGGGGGTCGGCCTCCAGCCGCGCGGCGATGTCGGTCACCAGGGCATCCCGGATACCGTCCAGCGGATAACCGGCCCGCAGATCGACGGAAACGCGTTGCCCGTCCACGCCGACGCCACGAACCCAGCCCATGCTGACCAGGTCCGCATCCGCATAGGGATCGGAGATTCCCGCGAGAAGCTCGCGAACGTAGTTTTCGGAAAGTTGTGTCATTGTGTCAGATCTGCATCGGGGACCGGAATCCTGAGGCCGCTCATTGTATAGTCTCGGGTGTCGATCGGAAACCACGGCCGTGAGATAATTCGCGATTCTTCGGCGCGGCTGCACCGGCAATGCCGGCCAGCCCCATGCACAGCGGCTTCAGTTATGACAGACGGAAAACGACAAATCCTGGTGACCAGCGCCCTGCCCTACGCGAACGGCGCAATTCACCTGGGGCACATGCTCGAATACATCCAGACTGACATCTGGGCGCGCTTCCAGCGCTCGCAGGGGCATGAGTGCTATTTCGCCTGGGCCGACGATGCGCACGGCACGCCCGTGATGCTGTGGGCGAGGGCCGAGGGCAAACCCCCCGAAGAACTCATCGACATGATGAACGAGCAGCACAAGGGCGACTTCCGGGACTTCGGCATCAGCTTCGACAATTACTCCTCCACGCACAGCGAATACAACCGGGAACTGGTCGAGCGCATCTATGCGCAACTGGATGCCGGCGGCTACATCGATCGCCGTCGGATCAAGCAGCTGTACGATGAGCAGGAAGGTATGTTCCTGCCGGATCGCTTCATCCGCGGCACCTGCCCGAAGTGCGGCACGGCGGACCAGTATGGCGACAGCTGCGAGTCCTGCGGCAGCACCTATGCACCCACCGACCTGATCGACCCGCGCTCGGCCGTCACCGGCAGCGCGCCGGTCATGAAGGAGTCGGAGCACTATTTTTTCCGCCTGTCGGACTTCGAAGAACGGCTCAAGCAATGGATGGCCTCGGGGGCCCTGCAGCCGGAGATCGCCAACAAACTGCAGGAATGGTTCACCGACGGTCTGCGCGACTGGGACATATCGCGCGATGCGCCCTATTTCGGCTTCCGCATTCCCGGTACCGAGGACAAGTACTTTTACGTCTGGGTCGATGCACCGGTGGGCTACATAGCCAGCTTCCGGGAGTTGTGCACGCGGCTCGACCTCGACTTCGACGCCTGGTGGCAGCCCGGTTCTACCGCTGAAGTGCACCACTTCATCGGCAAGGATATCGTTTACTTTCACACGCTGTTCTGGCCAGCGATGCTGATGGGCGCAGGTTTTCGGACACCCACCGCGGTCTACGCGCACGGCTTCCTGATGGTCGACGGGGCCAAGATGTCCAAGTCGCGGGGCACCTTCATCCGGGCGCGAACCTATCTCGATCATCTGCACCCCGACTATTTGCGCTACTACTTTGCGGCCAAGCTTGGGGCCGGCACCGGCGACATCGACCTGAACCTCGAGGATTTCGTGCAGCGGGTCAACGCCGACGTGGTCGGCAAGGTCGTTAATATCGCCAGCCGCTGCGCGGGTTTCATCCAGCGCCATTTCGACGGCAAGCTGTCGGATGCCCTGCCGCGGGCAGACCTGTACGCCGATTTCATCGGCGCGCGGGAAGCAATCGCAGCTGATTTCGAGGAGCGCAACTACCAATCAGCCATCCGCCGCATCATGGCCCTGGCCGACGAGGCCAACCGCTATATCGACGAGGAGAAGCCCTGGCAGCAGATCAAGGAGGATGGCCGCCAGGCCGCGGTCCACGGCGTGTGCACCCAGGGCATCAACCTGTTCCGGGTGCTCATGACCTACCTCGCCCCGGTGCTTCCGTTCACGGCCGAACGCGCGGGCGCCTTCCTCGGCGTCGGGGTTTCCGACTGGCGCCGAATCGATGACCCACTGCTCGGCTCCCCGCTGAACGCTTTTCAGCCCCTCTTGACGCGAGTCGATCCCCTCAAGGTGCAGGCCATGATCGACGGCTCGAAAGAATCACTGCAACCCGCGCCCGCCGCGCCCTCGCAGCCCGCCCGGGCGGAGCTTGCGCCTGAAATCACCATCGACGAGTTTGCCAAGGTCGATCTGCGCATCGCGCGGATCCTGGCAGCCAAGTCCGTCGAGGGCGCAGACAAGTTATTGCAGCTGACACTGGACATCGGCAGCGAGACCCGCACGGTCTTCGCCGGAATCCGCTCGGCCTATGAGCCGGCAGAGCTCGAGGGCCGGCTGACGGTCATGGTGGCCAATCTGAAGCCCCGCAAGATGCGCTTCGGCACCTCGGAGGGCATGGTGCTGGCAGCCGGGCCGGGCGGCAGCGAACTGTTCATTCTGGAACCCGACGAAGGCGCAACACCCGGGCAACGGGTAACGTGAAGCGGCTTTGACCGAGTATGTCCTGATACTGGTCAGCACGGTACTGGCCAACAACTTCGTCCTGGTCCGCTTCCTCGGACTGTGTCCCTTCATGGGTGTCTCCGGAAAAATCGAGGGCGCCATCGGCATGTCCGTCGCGACCCTGTTCGTGCTGACCCTGTCCTCGATGTCGAGCTACCTGCTCAGCGCCTATGTTCTGACGCCCCTGGGACTGGAGTACCTGTCGACACTGGGCTTCATCCTCGTCATCGCAGCGGTTGTACAGTTGACCGAGATGGTCATGCGCAAGAGCAGCCCCCTGCTGTATCGCATCCTGGGCATATTCCTGCCCCTGATCACAACCAACTGCGCGGTGCTGGGCGTCGCCCTGCTGAATGTGCAGCAGCAACACGACTTGCTGCAGTCGGCCCTCTATGGGTTCGGTGCAGCGGCCGGCTTCGGCGTGGTGCTGATTGCTTTTGCCGCCATGCGGGAGCGACTGGCGCGCGCGGATGTCCCGATCCATTTCCGTGGCGCGCCCATCGGGCTGATCACGGCCGGCCTGATGGCGCTCGCATTCATGGGTTTCTCGGGCCTGGCCCGGCTCTGAGGCGGTGGCTGCGATGTTCACGGCGGTCATCCTGTTCACGGTGCTCGGCAGCCTGCTCGGCCTCGGGCTCGGGTGGGCGGCGCAGAAGTTTCGCGTGGAAACCGACCCCGTGGTCGATCGCATCGACGCTCTCCTGCCGCAGACCCAATGCGGACAGTGCGACTATCCTGGTTGCCGCCCCTACGCGGAAGCCATTGCATCCGGCGAAGCGCCCATCAACCAATGCCCACCCGGTGGCGAAGCCGGTGTGCGGGCGCTGGCCGACCTGCTGGGCTTGGAGCCGCTGCCGCTGAACCCGGACAATGGCCAGGAGCAGCCCCGCCGCGTGGCCGTCATTGACGAAAGCGCCTGCATTGGCTGCACGCTGTGCATCCAGGCCTGCCCGGTGGACGCCATCCTCGGCGCCGCGAAACGGATGCATACCGTTATTGAAGCCGAGTGCACCGGCTGCGACCTGTGCCTGCCGCCCTGCCCTGTGGACTGCATCGCAATGGTCCCCAGGCAATCTCCCTGGGTTTGGCCTCAACCTGGCCAAAACGCCCGGCTGGCCGCGTCAGCGAACGTCAGGACCGCGCAGGCAGGAGGCGGCTGATGCTCCGCGACGCCATGGACCAGGCAAAGCTCGCTGGCGCCACTCTGCACAACTTTCACGGTGGTTTGCAGCTGCGGCACAACAAGCGGATTTCCTGCGAATTGCCGATCGAGAGAGCCGCGCCAGCTGAGCGCTTCTACGTGCCGCTGCTGCAGCAATCGGGGCAGGAAGCCCAGCCCATCGTGGCTGCGGGGCAGCACGTTTTGAAGGGCGAGGCCATCGGTTGCGTCGAGCACCTGGGGAGCGGCTATTTGCACGCACCCACCTCCGGCACCGTGAGCGCCATCGGAACGCATCCGATCAGCCATCCCTCGGGGTTCGACGGGCGCTGCGTCGTCATTGAGCCCGATGGGCTCAACCAGTGGACCGAACTTCATCCTGTCGACAACTGGCAACAGGCCGACCCTGACGTCCTGCGCCAAGCCATTCGAAGCGCCGGGATCGTCGGCCTCGGCGGCGCGGTCTTTCCCACCGCGCACAAGGTTGACGAGGCGAGCCGCCGTGGTATCCATACCCTGATCCTCAACGGCGCCGAGTGCGAGCCATACATCAGCTGTGACGAAATGCTCATGCGCGAGCAGCCGGCGTCGATCATCCTTGGTGCGCGGATTCTGCAGCGAGCGGTCGGAGCGCGGCGCACCGTGATCGCAATCGAAGACCAGATGGGTGCGGTTCACCAGGCGTTGCAGCATGCTCTGCGCGAGTCCGCTGCGGCCGAAATCGACATCGTCAAGGTAACGACCATCTATCCGGAAGGCGGCGAGAAGCAACTTATCCAGGTGCTGACCGGGCTGGAAGTCCCGAGCGGCGGGCGACCGACCGATCTCGGGCTGCTCTGCCAGAACGTTGCCACGGCCACGGCTGTCGCCCGGGCGGTGACGGAAGGCAAGCCACTGGTAGAGCGCATCGTCACCGTCACCGGCAGCGGCGTGCGCAGGCCGCGTAACCTGCTGACCCCGATCGGCACGCCGATCTCCGTTCTGGTCGAGCAGTCCGGTGGTTACGCGGATGACGCCGCACGACTGGTGCTCGGCGGCCCGATGATGGGCTATGCGCTGGCCAGCGATGACAATCCGGTCATCAAGGCGGCCAACTGCATCCTGGTGCTCAGCTCGGACGAAATACGCCCGCCGCAACCGGAGATGCCGTGCATTCGCTGCGGTGAATGCGCGCGGGTCTGTCCGGCCGTGCTCCAACCGCAGCAATTGCAGTGGACGGTGCGCCATGGCCTGTGGGATGAAACGGTATCGGCCGGGCTGGCCGATTGCATCGAGTGTGGCTGCTGCGATTTTGTCTGCCCGAGCCACATACCTCTGGTGGAGTGGTTCCGGCATGGTAAATCCGAACTGCGCCGCCTGGAGGCGGAGCGCCTCGCTGCCGACTCGGCCCGCCAGCGATTCGAAGCGCGAGAGGCGCGCCTGGACCGGCTGAAACAGGACCGCCGGCGGCGCATGGAAGAAAAAAAACGCGCCCTGGGCGATGGGCAGGAGAAGCAGAAACGGATCGCTGACGCCATCGAACGGGCCCGCTCACGACGGCAGGAAAACCCGTGATCCGCCACTTCGATACGGGCGGTGCGCCGCATTTTCCGCCGCAGACAACGGTGCGCAGCGTCATGCTCCAGGTGATTTACGCCTTGTTGCCGGGCGTCATCGCCCACGCCTGGTTTTTCGGCCCGGGCATCGTGGTGCAGATTCTGCTGGCCTGTGGCTTCGCGCTCCTGTTCGAAGCCAGCTGTCTCGCCATCCGCCGCAAGCCCCTGAAGCTCTTTCTCGGCGATTTCAGCGCGCCACTGACCGCTCTGCTGTTCGCCCTCTGCCTGCCGCCGCTGGCCCCGTGGTGGATCGCCCTGGTCGGCATGTTTTTCGCCATCGTGATTGCCAAGCACTTATTCGGCGGCCTGGGCCACAATCTGTTCAATCCCGCGATGGTCGGATACGTCGTCGTCCTGATCAGTTTCCCGCAGTTCATGACCGCCTGGCTGCCGCCGCTGGAACTCGCTTCGTGGGCGCCCACCCTTGGCCAGGTGCTGTCGACCATCGCAACCGGTCATCCGCCGGGCGGGCTTGCCTGGGACGCCATTACCGGCGCGACGCCGCTCGACACGATCCGCAGCAGTGTCGCGACTGGCAAGATGGTCTCGGAGGCCCGCCAGGCCCCGATTTTCGGTGACTTCGGCGGGCTGGGTTGGGAGTGGATCGCCAACTGGTACGCGCTGGGCGGGCTGTGGCTGCTGTGGCGCCGAATCATCAGTTGGCAGATTCCGGTTACGATGATCGGCAGCGTCGTGCTGCTGGGACTCGCGGCCTACCTGGCGGATCCGGGCAGCAATCCGGCCCCGCTGCAGCACGTGTTTTCCGGCGCCCTGGTGCTCGGAGCCTTTTACATCGCTACCGACCCGGTCAGTGGCTGCGCCAGTCCGCGCGGCCGCCTGATATTCGGCGCCGGCGTCGGCATCATCACTTTAGCCATCCGCCGCTGGGGCGCTTACCCGGACGGCGTCGCTTTTGCCGTTTTGCTGATGAACATGATGGCGCCACTGATCGACCGGTACACGCGTCCCAGGATTTTCGGTCAACCGGCATGAAGGCGAGCGGGAACTCATTCGCAAAAAGCGCCCTGTCACTCGGCCTGGTCGCCGTGATCGGCACCTCGCTCCTGAGCGGAGTCAACCAGGCAACCGCAAAGCGCATCGAACAACAGGAGCGACGCGTGGTGCTGGAGCAGCTCGGTCAAATAATCCTGCCAGATCGCTATGACAACGTTCTGCAGGACGACCGGTTCTCATTTGCCGATGAAACCTGGTTCCCGCAAGGCCAGGAAGTCGTCGCCTACCGGGCCCGGCGCGGCGGCCAGCCCGTAGCCGTGATCCTGCGCTTCATCGCCGTCGACGGCTACAGCGGACCCATCGGCTTGCTGGCCGGTATCGAGGCCGACGGACGCCTGGCGGGTGTGCGAGTGACCTCCCACCGCGAGACACCCGGGCTGGGCGACGGCATCGAGATCGAGAAAAGCGACTGGATACGATCCTTTGACGGCCGGTCGCTGGGCGCACCACCGGCAACGGAATGGACAGTGCACCGCGACGGCGGAGCTTTCGACCAGTTCACCGGCGCCACCATCACGCCACGGTCGGTGGTCAATGCGGTGAGGCTTGCACTGGAATACCATGAACGCCACCGCGATTTTTTGTACGATGCGCCCGCGACACCGGAGAGGGAGAAGCCATGAAACCGCGGCAGATTGTGATCGACGGACTCTGGCGGCAGAACACCGGCCTGGTCATTTTGCTCGGCCTGTGCCCTTTGCTGGCCGTTACGGGCACCGCGATCAACGGAATCGGTCTCGGCCTGGCCACGACCTTGACCCTGGTCTGCTCCAACGTCGCTGTCTCCCTGTCCCGGTGCCTGCTGCGACCCGAAATCCGCATCCCGGCCTACGTGCTGATCATCGCGTCGGTGGTCACCACGATCCAGCTCCTGATGCAGGCCTGGTTTCATGACCTGTACCGGGTGCTGGGTATTTTCATTCCGCTGATCGTGACCAACTGCGCCATCATCGGCCGGGCCGAAGCGTTTGCCTCGCGCAACCCTCCCCTGCCGTCCGCACTCGACGGCCTGGCTACCGGCCTCGGTTTCTGCCTGGCGCTGGTGGCTCTGGGCGCATTCAGGGAGGTAGTGGGCCACGGCACCCTGTTCAGCCAGGCGCAACTGCTGTTCGGTGACTTCGGCGAACTGCTGCAGCTCACATTGATCCCTGACTACCCGGGATTCCTGCTGGCCATGCTCCCGCCGGGGGCTTTCATCGCACTCGGCTTGCTGATGGCAGCGAGAAACTGGCTGAACAGCAAGGCAGCGCAGCTGTCCCGGGCCGATCGAAGCGCAGTGCAGCCAGCCGTGGAGCGAACCGCATGAAGGTGGCGGACAGGGTCGAGTTCTTTCGCCGCCTCCAGTCGGTGATACCGGAACCGCAAACCGAGCTCGACTACCGGACACCGTTTGAACTGTTGGTGGCGGTCATCCTGTCGGCGCAGGCCACCGACGTCGGTGTCAACAAAGCCACGCGCAAGCTGTTCCCGGTGGCCAACACACCGGCAGCCTTGCTGCGGCTGGGCGTGGACGGCCTGAAAGACTACATCCGGACGATCGGGCTCTACAATTCCAAGGCCGAAAACATCATCAAGACTTGCCGCATCCTGCTCGAGCAGCACGATGGCGCGGTGCCCCGCGACCGCAAAAGCCTCGAGGCGCTTCCCGGCGTAGGTCGCAAGACCGCCAACGTGGTGCTGAACACCGCCTTCGGCGAGCCGACCATTGCGGTAGACACGCACATCTTCCGCGTTGCAAACCGCACCGGATTGGCACCGGGCAAAACCCCGCTGCAGGTAGAACAGAAACTGCTCCGCGCCGTGCCCGAGGTTTACCGCAAAGACGCGCACCACTGGCTGATCCTGCACGGGCGCTATACCTGCAAGGCGCGCAAACCAGCCTGCCCCGAGTGCATCGTGCGCGACCTCTGCCGTTTCAAGAACAAGACCTGACCCGCAGAGCGAACGTCCTTTGTATGTAATAATCCGGCGCTGGTGCCGGTCTCCTGCACCGAATCGAGCCGGAAGCCGGTAACGGTTCAAACCCGAGAAACTGGAAAATCAGGGCCTGGGCCCATTCAAAACAAAACCTTGGAGGTTCTTTACGATGACTGACAAAACCATGATCACCAAACCCATCGCAGCTGCCGTCGGCGTGGCATTCGTCTCGTCCATCGCCATTTCCAGCACCGCTGTCGCTGCTGACAACCCCTTCGCCATGGCGGATCTCGATAGCGGCTACATGCTGGCCGGCCACCACGAGGGCGAAGAAGGCAAGTGCGGTGAAAAGGGCGAAGAAGGCAAATGCGGTGAAAAGGGTGAAGAGGGCTCTTGCGGTGAGAAGGGCAAGGAAGGAAGCTGCGGCGAGAAAGGTGCGGAAGG
>JAPHSB010000128.1 GCA_026193295.1 Lysobacterales bacterium | reverse complement strand
TGCGGCGGCACGTAAGGGCACTTGGTCTGGTAACAGAGGTCGCATAGATAGCACTGGTCGACCACTTTCCAGAAATCTTCCTTGGCTACTCCGTCCACTTCCATGGTCTTGGATTCGTCGACCAGGTCGAACAGCGTGGGGTAGGAGTCGCACAGCGAAACGCAGCGTCGGCAGCCATGACAGATGTCGAAGACCCGCTCCATTTCTTCGAGGAGTTTTTCCTCGTTGTAGAAATCGGGGTTTTGCCAGCCGAGGGCGTGGCGTGTTGGGGCCTCGAGACTGCCTTCTCGCATGGTCGTTCTCCCAAATGGGGTCAGAGTAAAAACTCCCCGGAGTTTTTACTCTGACCCCGATTTTGCCGTCAGCCCAGTTCGTCCAGGGCCTTCTGGAAGCGGTTGGCGTGCGAGCGCTCGGCCTTGGCCAGCGTCTCGAACCAGTCGGCGATCTCGTCGAAGCCCTCGTCGCGCGCGGTCCGCGCCATGCCCGGGTACATGTCGGTGTACTCGTGGGTCTCGCCGGCAATCGCGGCTTTCAAATTGTCGGCGGTGGGGCCGATGGGCAAACCGGTAGCCGGGTCGCCGGCCTCTTCGAGGTACTCGAGGTGGCCGTGCGCGTGGCCGGTCTCGCCTTCGGCGGTCGAGCGGAAAACGGTCGAAACGTCGTTGTAGCCTTCGACATCGGCGCGCTGAGCGAAGTACAAATAACGGCGATTGGCCTGCGACTCACCGGCAAATGCGTCTTTCAGGTTCTGTTCGGTCTGGGTGCCTTTCAGTGACATGATGGTTCGTACCTCCGTTTGGATAGGGTGAGCGAATGCTTGCCCCAAAAGAATAGACCTTCAAGCTTTATAGTTGAAATTGAATTTTCTGATAAGCCTTATAGGCCAGTTCAATGACCAGGGTCAGTCAGCGATCTCACCGGTTAGGCAACAACGCGGGTATTTCACTGGCGCAGTCGACCAGGTGATCCGGGCCCGCGGCGGTCAATTCCTCGAGGGAGCCGAAGCCATAGGTCACGGCCACGGCATAGAGGCCGTTCTGCCGGGCGCCGTTGATGTCCTGGGCACGGTCACCAACCATCAGCGAGTGGCTGGCCTCCAGGCCATACTGTTGCAGCACATGGCGAATGATGTCGGCCTTGTCGCGGCGAGCGTGGTCCATGGAACTGCCCGCTACCCCTTTGAAATAGCGCTGCAGCCCCATGTCCCGCAGTACCTTTGTGGCGATGGGCGAGGGTTTGACCGTGGCCACGAACAGCTCGATGCCGGATGCGCACAATGTGTCCAGCGTCTCCGCCACCCGCTCGTAAACCCGGGATTCGGCCTGCGCCTGCTCATCGTAGTGCTCCCGGTAGTGCGTGATGACTCGTTCGGCCGGTTCGCCCACGATGCCGAACCGGTCGCGCAAGATGTCCAGCAGCGGCATTCCGATCAGCGATTCGATCGCGCAGTCGGCCGGATATTCCAGCCCAAGACGCTGCAAGCCATGCGTGAGTGCAGCCTGGATGGCCCCGCTGCTGTCGACCAGGGTTCCATCGAGGTCAAACAGGATCTGGTTTATCTTTTGCATGCGCTGCATTTATGATGGACCGCCCAGCGTTTTGGAAGGGAAGAGTAGCATGTCTTCACTGCCACAATTGATTCGTACAAACGTGCAACTGCACGGAGACAGGGCCGCCACGCGATTTCAGGGCCGCGAACAGACCTGGCGTACACTGCAGGATCGCGTAGCCCGGCTTGCGGCGGGACTGCACGGGCTCGGTATCGCCGAGGGGGACCGGGTTGCCGTCCTGGCCCTGAACAGCGACCGTTATTTTGAGTTCTACTTCGGCTCCTCCTGGGCAGGGGCTGTTTTCGTCCCCCTCAATAACCGGCTGGCGCCGGCGGAGTTGGTTCACTGGCTCAACGACTCGGGCAGCCAGGTGCTGTTCGTCGACGATGCCTACCTGGCCGCGGTCGCCGAGATTCGCGGTCGCCTGGAATCCGTGCGCCACTATGTATACATGGGCGAGGGCGACCTGCCAGACGGCTACCTCCGGTTCGAAGACCTGGTGCATCAGCATGCGCCTGCGACAGCCTCGACGCGCAGCGGTGACGACATGGCCGGCCTGTTTTACACCGGCGGCACCACGGGCAAGTCCAAGGGCGTCATGCTCAGTCATCGCAACCTGACCTACAACGTGCTCCAGGCCCACCCCTTCATGCCGGTCGATGCCGGTGACGTCTTCCTGCACGCCGCCCCCATGTTCCACCTGGCCGACGGATTCTTCTTCATGCTGGGAACGACCATGGGCTGCACCCACGTGATCGTGCCGGGGTTTGAACCCACGCTGGTGCTCAAAACCCTGCAGGACGAGAAGATCAAGACTGCCCTGCTGGTGCCGACCATGATCAACATGGTGGTCAACCATTCCGGGATATCACGTTACGACCTTTCGAGCCTGCGCCGCCTGCTATACGGTGCATCGCCGATGCCGGAGGCAGTGATCCGCAAGGCTTTGGAGGTCATCCCGGGGGTCGATTTTTACCAGGCCTACGGGCAGACGGAAGCATCACCGGTGGTCACGGTGATGGGGCCCGAATACCACACCGTCAGCGGACCGAAGGCGGGCAAGCTGAAGGGCGCCGGCCACGTCGTGGCGGGTATCGACCTGGCCATTCTGGACGATGACGGTTGCGAGGTTCCGGTCGGTGAGGTCGGCGAGGTCTGCATCCGCGGCGACAACGTGATGCTGGGCTACTGGAACCTGCCCGAGGTGACAGCCGAGACCCTGCGCGATGGCTGGCTACATACCGGGGACGGCGGGAAATTGGACGAGGATGGCATGTTGTTCATCGTCGACCGGGTCAAGGACATGATCGTCAGCGGCGGAGAAAATGTCTATTCCGCCGAGACGGAACAGGCCGTGTATGCGCACCCGGGAGTGGCCGAGTGCGCCGTGATTGGCATACCGCATGATTCCTGGGGCGAGCAAGTGCACGCGATCGTGCGCCTGAAGGAGGGTTATGCCCTGACGCCGCAAGACCTGATCGAGCACTGCAAGGCGTTGATTGCCGGTTACAAGTGTCCGAAGAGCGTCGAGTTCCGGGACGAGCCACTGCCCCTCAGCGGCGCCGGCAAGATCCTTAAAAAGGATCTGAGGGCGCCGTATTGGGCCGGGCAGGACAGGAACGTATCCTAGTGGCCTGTACCAGAGAAATCGAAAGCGTCTCGCTCGGTCTGATGGCGCCTGGCTTGGTCTTCACTCAGCCGATAGCTACAGCTATCGGTTTCGCTCCAGACCGGCGCCAGTCGTCACCATCCCTTCGCGATACTTCTTCCGCTTCCTCTGGTGCAGGCCACTTGCCATGAAACCGGATTTGCTGCAACGCCGCGAGCGGGCCCTGGGTCCCGCCTACCGCTTGTTTTACGATCAGCCGGTGCACCTGGTGCGCGGGGAAGGGGCCTGGCTTTTCGATGCCGCGGGCAAGCGCTATCTTGACTGCTACAACAACGTGGCCTCCGTCGGTCATTGTCATCCACACGTGGTTGGCGCACTCAGCCGCCAGGCCGCTACACTGAACACGCATACCCGCTACCTGCATGAAAACGTCATCGCCTACGCAGAGCGGTTGTCCGCGACCTTGCCGGACGAGCTCAGCGTCTGCATGTTCGTATGCACCGGCACCGAGGCGAACGACCTGGCCGTCCGGATCGCCCGCGCGGTCACCGGCAACGACGGCATCCTCGTCACCGAGGACGCCTACCACGGCAATTCGACCACCGTGTACCAAATGTCCACCGAGGAGTACCCCGCCGCTGAGCGTCCGGGATGGCTGGAAGCCGTCGAAGCGCCCTGCAGCTACCGCGGCCGCTTCCGCGACCCCGGTCCGGCATCCGCGCTCGAATTTGCCGGCTTGCTGGGGCCCGCTATCGAGCGCCTGGCAGACCGCGGCCACCGACCTGCGATGTTCCTCACCGACAACATCTACAGTTCCAACGGCGTCCTGACCCCCGCCCCGGAGTACCTGGCCGAAGCGTACCGGCGCGTGCGGGCGGCCGGGGGGCTGGCCGTTGCCGACGAGGTCCAGTCCGGCCTCTGCCGTCTGGGAGATCACTACTGGGGGTTTCAGGACGCGGGCGTCGTGCCCGATATCGTGACCATGGGCAAACCGCTGGGTGACGGACACCCACTGGCCGCCGTAGTCACGACGCCGGCGATCGCCGAGCGGTTCGCACGAAAGCACCATTACTTCAATACGTTCGGCGGCAACCCGGTGTCAGCGGCGGTGGGCCTGGCCGTGCTGGACGTGATCGAGCGCGAGGATCTCTTGAAAAACGTCCACGACACCGGCGCCGGTCTGGCGGATGGGTTGCGGGGCCTGATGGCCAGGCATGCCCTGATCGGCGACGTGCGTGGCAAAGGACTGTTTTACGGGGTGGAAATCGTCCGCGATCGGGAAACACGGGAACCTGCGGCCGACCAGGCCGCGCGGGTCCGTGAGCATCTGCGCGAGAATGGAGTTCTGCTGGGCACCAGCGGGCCCGGCAACAATGTCATCAAGATCCGGCCGCCGCTGGTCTTCAATCGTGAACATGCGGCGCTGCTGCTGGAGGCTTTAGATCTCGCGCTTGGGTCGCTCTGAGCAACGATCACTCGCGAGGCGAGCTGGCATGCGCTGCAGAGAAGGCATGCAGGAGGGGAGGTCAACCACCCCTCCCCTGAACGATGCTCCAATGTCCCGCAGGCTCGACAATGCCGTCAGCCTGCGGCGAAATCCGCGTGAAATACATTCAGTTTATTGCCGTCCAGGTCGCGGAAATAGGCGGCGTAGAAACCGTCCATGCGCGGTCCCGGCAGACCTTCGTCCCGGGCGCCGAGCGCCATGGCCTTGTCATACACTTCCTGCACTTTTTCTTTCGAATCGACCACCAGCGCCACCATCGTGCCGTTGCCGTGCGTGGCGGGCTTGCCGTCATACGGCATCGTCACCGAAATGGCCGGTTTGTCCGGGGCGACCGCCCAGGCGACGAAACGTCCAGGGTCTTCCATGAACCGTCCGGCGCCCAGCACGGCGAACAACTTGTCGTAGAAGGCGACCGCACGTTCGAGGTCATTGGTGCCAAGGGTAATGTATCCAATCATGGGCTATCTCCCTTATCGAATGAACGGTGAAAAGCCGAACAGCCACTGGTGCGCTGCAGCAACGACTACGTAGACAAGCAGCCCCACGGCGGCCAGGACGAAGTCGTTTTTTCGCGGCACTGCTGCCGGCCGGTCCCAGGCACCGTCGCGGCGGTTGATCAGTACCATCTCGAGAACGGCCCAGAGCGCCAGGCCGCCGAACAGGACGATGGAACGTCCCTCGCCGTTGGCCAGCAGGTGTCCGGCGCCCCAGCACAACACGCCGGTCAGCTGTGGGTGCCGCAGCAAGCGCTTGACGTTGTTGGCGGGGTAGGGCGCGAAAAACAGGACAAAGCCGATGAGCATCAGCAGCGCGGTGACGTGCCTGCCCCAAACGGGCGGCAGGTAGAGGCTTTCCGGCACCCAGGCCTTCCAACCGGAAATCAGCAGGTAAATGGCCAGCGCCATCAACAGCGTGAAGATGCCTTTGTAAGCATTTTCGCCCATCCGGGCCATCAGCGATTTCTTGAGGCCGGGAAAGGCTGCGGGGATGAGATGCGTGAAACTCCACAGGAGAACGCCGAGGGCGAGCTTGTTCATGGCAGGGTTCCAAAGTTGGGCTCGGCTCAAGTTTAGTCGAATTCGATGGCCGGCGGTAAGTGGCCGGGCCAGCGCATTGCAGGGTGGTTCTGCAGAAGAGAATGCCCGCCGGGCCCGGCGCGAACTCAGGTGACGAGCAGTTGGCCCAGGCGGCCGGTCAGTATGGCCAGGTAGTTCCCCAGCGCGTAGCCGATCATCGCCATCAGGATCGAAGCGGGCACCAGCGACTCACGGTGGTGGGCGGCGACGATGGGAGCCGAAGCCGCACCGCCGATGTTCGCGGCCGAGGCGATGGCCAGCGTGTGCACGTCGACGCGAAACAGCCAGGCGCCGGCCAGGATGAAGAGGCCGTGAATGGCGATCCAGACATAGGCCATCAGCACGAAGGCACCCATGGTTTCCAGGCTGGCGCTGCTCAGGTCCATGGTCGCGCCGATCCGCGCGACGTACACGTAAATAATGGCCATCGCGATAGGGTGAGCTCCCGGCAGCCTGCGTATGGGAGTGGCGGAGGCGAGCAGAGCCAGCGTGGTCACCAACAGGATAAGCCAGGTGCTGGCGCTGATCACGGTGGCGCCACCGATGGCTACCGGTGGCAGCACCTCGGAGAGTTCCAGCGACACCCAGGTGAAACCGAGGGCAACCAGCGCCAGGTACAGCAACTGGGTCATGGTCGGCGCACGTTCCTTGTTGTCGTGGTCGGCCGCCGCCTGGTCCATCAGTGCCAGCCGGTCGGCGGGTACGCGCATCCAGCGGTTGAATTTCGCGGCGAAGGCGCGCGAGCCGAGCAGCAACGGCAACCACAACAGGTAAACCATCTGGTCGGCCGCGGCGGCCATCGTCAGGTGCTCGGCATTGCCCTCCAGCGCGGCATGGGCGGCGGTCATGTTGCCGGTGCCGCCGATCCAGCTGCCGGACAGCGTTCCAAATGCTTTCCAGCTGTCCTCCGGCAACGGGAAGTGCAGCGGCCAACTTTCCGGCGTAGTGATCCACTGCCCCAGGGCAAAGGCAAGGAAGCCACCGAGCACGACACCGACACTGCCGAGCAGCATCACGAAAATGCCCTTGCCCATGATCCGTGCGGCGCCCAGCACGTCCACCTTGATCAGCATCAGGCAGATGAAGATTGGCAGGCCGTAGTGCCGCAGAAAATCGTACGCTGCGCTCTCGTAGGGGATCAGCCCGGTGTTGGACAGCACGACCGGCGTGGCGTAGATGAAGATCAGCGGCGGCAGGTATTCGAACAGCTTCCAGCGGCTTTTTTTCTCCAGCCAGAACCAGAAGCTGACTACCGCCACGAGGACGGTCATGACGCCTGCCGGCGAGGTAATGAGGGGACTATCCATCGTTCTTTCGTCCGCGCAAATCCTGCAACAACCTGCAGGCTGAGTCGAGTGAGTCCAGGAAGCGCGGGGTGGCCCGGCTGATTTCGTCCGCCGACAGCAGAAACAGCGCCTGGTTCTTTACGGCTCGCAGCCCGGGCCAGTCACGCCAGGCGACCAGCGGGTCGGCAGCGCCCGGCAGTCGCGGAGCCAGCAAGGCCTCGGGGTTCGCCACGATCACGGATTCGCGCGCCACCTGGAAGGCCAGGCCCGGCTCTCGCGCGAAGATGTTGCTGCCACCGCACAGGCTCAGCCCGCGGCTGATCAGGTGCTCTCCATTGATCGTGAAGAGTGGCTTGGCATCCACCTGGTAAAAGTAGCTTACGGGGTCTGCGTCCGAGTAGCGCTTCTCGAGATCGGCCAGGCGCTCGCGCAAGCGCAGTGCTTCTGCCTCGGCCTCGGCCCGATGACCGGTGGCGCGCCCGATGGACGCGACGAAAGCCGGAATTCCCGCTGGCTCGCGAATCTCCACCAACCAGACCGCCAGGCCCAGGTTACGCAGCTGGTCCAGCGCGGGCCGTGGGTTGCCCGATTCCCAGGCAATCACGAGATCCGGACGCAATGCCAGGATACGCTCGACGTCCAGCCGGAAGGCATCGCCAATTCGTGGAACATGGAGCACCGCGGCCGGGTATTCGCTGTATTCCACGGTGGCGACCAACTGTGCGCCGGCGCCGGCTGCGAAGACATCTTCAGCGAGATGCGGGGCGAGGGTGATGATGCGCCGGGCCGGTTCCGCCAGGCGCAAGTCGGTGCCGTCCGCCTGCGTCAGGCGGATGTCCGCGGCCGGGGCAAGCGGGGCCCAGGCCAGCAGCAATGCAAGGTAAAAGCCCGGCTTCGGCAAAACTCAGGCGAGCACGCCGACCAGGAGCAGCAGCGCCAACACCGTCAGCCACACGCCCAGCATCCGCCAGACCAGGTCCATCGCCTGCTGCAGGCTGATCATCGGTCCTTCGAGCTGATCCGCGTATCCGTCGCGGGCCGCGTGCCCGGAAAGGACAACGTTTCGCGCGCTGGCCAACAGAAATCCGTTGTCGCCTTCAAACAGGCCATGACCCTGTTCGTCGTGATAACGCTTCCAGGCCTTGAACACCGAGTCGAAATCGGTCGCGATGGCAAGGGACAGGGTCATCAATTGTGCGGCTGGCCAGTCCATGATCTGCTGCAGGCGGACGAAGCGACCGCGCTGCTCGCTGCTGACTTTTGGTTCTTCGCTGTCCAGCCAGTCCACCATGCGGTACAGCAGCGCCCCGACGATACCCAGCACCGCGAACCAGAAAATGACCCCAAACCAGCGGCGCAGCGCCTGTTGGAACACCCCCTCCACAGCGGCCGCCCGGCAGGCGCTGTCTGTTTCGGGAACCGGACCATCGAGCAATTCTTCGAGCGCCTGCTTGCGCTTCTCCTCATCGCCGGCCTCTAGGACCTCCGCCACATCGGTATCAAGGTCGCGCGGACCGAAACTGTAGATCAGTACCGCCAGAGCCAGCAGAAAAGAGCCAGACGTGCCGAGCGCGGTGTGCAGAACCCGGTTGACCAGCAACAGGACAACCAGCGGGACAGCGATGATCACCAGGAAGCCCAACACATCACGCCAGCCCGGCAACTTGCCGAAGGCGTCGTTGGCGAACCCGACCCAGGCCGTCAGCCACTGGTTCTTGCGGATGCGCCCCAGTTCGCGGATGAAATGGCACAGGGCGAACGCGAGCAGTATGGCGATAATGGTCATGGCCTGTCGGTTTCCTCAATCGGCATGCGCGAAGGGCTGCGCAATACGCTCGATTCTAACAGACGGCTGGCTGGCTGGCATGACCGGGCCCGGCCCTCGCCTCAGCGACTTCGTGGCTGCCAGCTTCCCGCGGCGCGGACCAACGGCTCAAGGTCCCCGCCACAATCTTGCTGGTACCAGTCGGCGATCAGCCGAAAGGCGATGGAAACCGGCGGGGGCAGCCGGACTTCGTCTGCCGCAATCGACGATTCCAGCTGGGCGGCTGTAAACCACCGAACTTCTTCCATTTCGTCCGATGGGTGGCAGTCGAGGCTCTCGGCTTCCGCGTAGAAGCCGCACATCGCCGAGGCCGGGAATGGCCAGGGCTGGGAAGACACGTAGTGCAGATCGCGCAGACGAACACCGGATTCCTCGAATACTTCGCGCACGACGGCGTCCTCGAGGCTTTCGCCCGGTTCGACGAAACCGGCGAGCGTGGAAAAGCGGCGCGGCGGCCAACTCGCGTTGTGGCCGAGTAGACAGGCGTTTTGGTGGGTGACCAGCACGATGATGGCAGGGTCGATGCGCGGAAAGGACTGGCGTCCGCACTCTTCATTACTGCAGACCAGCCTGTGCCCGGCGGACTCCAGGCGATTGGGGCTGCCGCAGGCGCCGCAGAAAGCATGCCGGTACTGCCAGTAGTGCAGGGCCTTGGCATAGGCCAGCACGCCCGCGTGCTTGGCATCCATGTCGATCGAGGCGAGGCGCAAATCGAGGAAGCGCGTATCCGGGTGTCGGGCCAACACGGCGTCGCGCTGCCGGTCGTTGATGGACACGGCGAAGAAGCAGCGCTTGCCGTCGGTGCCGAGGAGCGTTGGTGGCTGGATCGAGTCGACCGGATCGAGTTCGCTCGGCTCGAGGTATATCGCCTGTTGCACACCATCGGTATGGGTCAGCAGGCTGCGATTGCGCCACAAGGGCACCAGCCGTGCGAAGTCGGAGCGCAGCGCATCGGCCACCCACTTCGGGTCATCCCGGTATTC
>JAPHSB010000142.1 GCA_026193295.1 Lysobacterales bacterium | reverse complement strand
CGGCCGTTCGATAACGAAAACCTGATCGTGCTGGAGTTCGTCCACAAGATGGGCTTTCCCGGCCTGATGGGCATCGTCACGGCCGCCATCGTCGCCGCGTCGATGTCCAGCCTGGATTCCAGCCTGAACTCGATGGCCACCGTGACCACGCTGGATTTCTACGAGAAATTCTTCAAGAAAGGTGCTTCGCCGCAACATTACCTGAAGGCTTCGCGCTGGTTCACGTTCATGTGGGCGGTTCTGATGGTGGTGCCCGCGATCGCCTTCACAAAGAGCGGCGGCTCGGTGCTCGAGGTGCTCAGCAAAGTGGGCTCCTTTTTCGTAGGCGCCAAGCTGGCCATGTTCGGACTCGGATTCTTCTCCAAGCATGCTACCCAGCGAGGCCTGCTGATCGGGGTGGCCGCGGGCTTCCTCTCGCTGTGGTGGGTTGAGACCTATGCCGACATCGCCTGGCCCTGGTACTGCGCATTGGGCGGCATTGTCAGTACCGTGGTCGGCTGGGTGGCCAGCGTGTTGTTGGACGGTTTTCAGAAGGACTGGTCGCCGTACACCGTGAAGGGTCAGAAAGCGCTGTTCAAGCGAGAGGGTCGGGCGGAAAAACAGGACGGCTGGTACGTGGTCCCCGGACGGGTGGACAAGGCGAGCTACGGCTTGCTGCTGTGGTTCGTGGTCTGTGTCGCGGGCGTCGGCGTACTTTATGCGATGATTTGACCGCGTGCCCGGCAAAGACCTTCGGGTTCGGTTACTATTGCGTAGATGGCAAAAAATCCCTTTAAAAACATGGATATTGAGTTGTATATACTGTATAATAATACAGTATACATAAACTCGGATTTCCGCCATGAATCATCCCAGTCAACTACGCCCCTTCCATCACTTTCCCGACCCGCAACATTTCAATGATCTCGAACGCCTCGAAGACGACATCACCGAGCTGGCTGCGCACATTCACGCGGCGACTTTCCAGTTGCTGGAGCTGATCGCCGAGTACGACGAGCAACAGGGCTGGGCCCAGCATGGCCTCAACTCCTGCGCCCACTGGCTGCAGTGGCAGTGCGGCACCAACCTCGGGGCCGCGCGGGAAAAAGTCCGCGTGGCCCGCGCCTTGCCCGGCCTGCCGCAGATCAGAGCGGCTTTCCGAGAGGGTTGTATTTCCTACTCCAAGGTCCGGGCCATGACCCGCGTAGCCACGCCGAAGAACGAAGACTTCCTGTTGAGCGTCGCCCGCCATGGCACGGCGGCGCACGTCGAGACGGTGGTGCGCAACTACCGGCGCCACCAGCGCCGGGAGGCGCTCGAGAAAGAAAATGAGCGCCATGCCGGACGTGAACTGGACTGGTTCACGGACGCCGATGGCCTGTGGGTGCTGCAGGGGCGTTTCACGCCGGAGCAGGGTGCGCTGATCCAGAAGGCGCTGGAAGGCGTGCTGGACGAACTGTTCGAGGAGTGCCGCGCCGAGGCGGAAGACGTTTCCGCGGAAACGTCCGAGCCCATCGCCGCCCGCCGCGCCGACGCGCTGGAGCGCATGGCCGAATCGTGTCTGTCCGGGATCAAAGGCGAGCGCAGCGGTGGCGATCGCTACCTGGTGCACGTGCATACCGACATGGACACGCTGCGTGACGACGGGGCGGGCGCCACGGCGGAATGCGAAGACTGCGGGCACGTTTCCGCGGAAACGTCCCGGCGGATGGCCTGCGACGGCTCGGTTGTGCACTGGCGCGAGAGCGACACCGGCGAGCCGCTGAGCATCGGGCGCAAGAGCCGCAGCATTCCACCCGCGCTGCGGCGGGCCTTGCAGCGCAGGGATGGCGGCTGCCGCTTCCCGGGTTGTACCTGCCGGCGTTTTGTCGATGCCCACCATATCGTGCACTGGGCCGATGGGGGTGATACCTCGATGAACAACCTGGTTTTGCTGTGCCGGCGGCACCATCGCCTGGTGCACGAGGGCGGTTTCGGGGTGCAGATGGGGCCAGGCGGCCACATCGGGTTCAGCTACCCGGGCGGCAACGCTTTGCCGGCCACGGCCGACGGACGTTTCCGCGGAAACGTGGTGCCGTTGCGGGTCGCCAATGT
>JAPHSB010000005.1 GCA_026193295.1 Lysobacterales bacterium | reverse complement strand
GCGCTGGCCACGCACTTCCTCAGCCAGTGCAGCGCGGAGATGGGCCAGTCTCACGGAGAGTTCTCATCCGGCGCCATGAACCTGCTGTTGAACCACGACTGGCCGGGTAACGTCCGGGAGTTGGAGAATGTCGTCGAGCGCGCGGTCATTCTCGCGGGCGGTGACGTGATCCGCCAGGGGCACCTGGTGGACATCATCGGCATGGTCCCGCATGTTGACCTGAACGTGCCGCGCACGGCCGAGGAGCTCAAGCAGCTCAAAAAGGTCGCGCGCCAGAAGTCGGTCGAAAACGTCGAGAAGCACTTCGTGCTGGGAGCTTTGAAACGGAACGACTGGAACGTGACGCGCGCGGCCGAGGAAACCGGCATGCAACGCAGCAATTTCCAGACCCTGATGGCCAAGTACGATATCCGGATCCGCAGTACCGGGCCGGAGGAGTAAGAGCCGGGGTCAGAGGAACAAACATAATTGGGGTCAGAGTAAAAATACCGCACACATAATTGGGGTCAGAGTAAAAATACCGGGCAGACGCCCGGTATTTTTACTCTGACCCCAATTATCCTGACCCCAATTATCCGCCCGGTATTTTTACTCTGACCCCAATTATCCCAATTATCGTTAGTGCTCTTCCTCGTAGCCGGTAACCATTTCCTTGTAGTGCGATGACGGCTTCTTGCCGAGAAAGCCCATGTAGATGTGCGTGATGATGAACCCCACGAACAGGATGAACATCAGGACGTGCACGGTGTTCACCACCCGCAGTCCACCGACCATCTCGATCAGGCCCTGGAAGCGCCGCACGTCCCACATCATCAGGCCGGTCAGGAACGTCACCGGCGCGCTGATGAACATGACGAACTGGTAGGTCAGCTTCTGCATCGGGTTGAACTTGTCGTTCGGCTGCACCTTGTGCGGCCGTTGGTCACCCTGGAAGTAGCCCCAACTGTAGTAGCCTGCCTGGCGGAAGTAGCGCTGGAAAAAGCTTACCGGGTCGAGGTCCGGGTGATAGTTCGTGACCCGCTCGGAGAACAGGTAGTAGATGAACCACAGGAACCAGTTCGCGATCACTCCGAAGCCGACCCAGTTGTGCAGCTTGACGGCAGTTTCGAAGCTCATCAGGCTGAACAGGTCGACGTAGCGGATCTGGAGCCCGGTCAGGATCAGCAGCGTGAAGCCCAGAGCATTGAGCCAGTGCCAAAGGCGCACGGGCACAGGGTGGAGGTAGACCTTCTCGGGTTTACCGTGCTGATGAGAGTAATTCATGGTTGTCGTCGTCATCTTACTGCTTCCTGTTTTTCTTGCGGAGATACTTCCCAAGAGCGATGTGGCCGACCGGGACAGCCAGTCCACCCACCAGGGCGAGAACCAGCAGACCGTCGAGCAGGCGAATCCGGGTGCCGCCCGGCGCGTAGAAATCGCCGACGGAATCCACGGACACGACCGAGTTCAAAACCTTCTTGTCTGCCTCGAAGCGCTGTTTGCGTCCATCGGGCATGCTGATGGAAACGGTCACGTTTTCGAAGCCGTTGGCGCCGCCCTGGTGGCAGCTTTCGCAGGAGCGCACCGCTTGCCCACGCGGGGCCAGGCGGTGGGCGTCCACGCCGGTGGTTACTTCCATGCGGCCGCGCAGGGTGACGTCGATCGCCTCGCCTTGGCGGCTGCCCTGCCGCACCAGCTTCCAGAGTTCGACGGAGTCCAGCCCATCGCCGGCGGCGTCGATCTCTTCCAGGCGTGCCTGGTACGTTCCTTCGTTATCCTGCTGCGCCACCGGTACCTGCTTCAGGTTGTCGTACAACTGCAGATCGACCCGGCGGTCCGCCATCGGCGAGTGGCAGGCGGCGCAACTGACCGATTTCATGTGCATGCCGGCGTTCGGCAGCCACTTCTCGTGCGCGACTGCTGCGCCGTCGTGACATTCGAGGCAGGTTTCCCGCAGGTAGTCGCTGGCGGAGACCGCGGTAATGTCGTGTGAGTGGTGGCAGTCGGCGCAGATCGGAGCCTGTATGTGCTTTTCACGAATGACGTTGCCATTGGCTCGGGCCAAGCCATGGACACTCTGCGCGTAGGCGTCGTAGATGTCCTGGTGGCAGGTCGAGCAGGGCTCGCCGCTGACCGGTTCATAGACTGCCCGCTGCTGAATGGAGTGACTGCTGTGGCAATCCGAGCAGACGGGCGCGGCGTTATCGCCTGCAGCCACCATGTTGGCATGGACGCTGTCCTTGTAGTCCATGTGCTTGGCTGCGTGGCACTGGCTGCACGTTTCGTTGTGCTTGAGCGAGTACTCCCGCCGACTGCTGATCGGCTGCCTGGACGGGTGTTTGCCCTTGGGCACGTCACGATGGCAACCCGTGCAGCCGATGACCTGGTGCACAGATTGTTCGAATTCGTCTCCCGCGACTTGCAGAATCATTGTTTCGCCATCCTCGAGCGCCTTTTTCAGCTTCTTGCTGTGGCACTTGAGGCACTTGGCATCGGGGTTATCCGGCGCGGCCTCGGCCGCAAAGGTGGCCGGCGCCACCGCCAGGCAGGCGGTGGCAACCAGGAGGCTTATACACACAACGCTTAGTTTCATGACATGCATCCGAGCATTCTACTGACGGCTTGCTGTAGCTCTCACTTCGAACCGCGTTTCTTCTGATATGCCTCATATCCGAGCTTGGCGAACATGTAGAAACCCACAGCCGGCAGCGCGATGACATAACCCAGCGCGATGAACGGCGCCGCCAGGAACAGGCCGGCGTTGCGGGCCACCCGGCTCGCCTTCTTCATCCCGATCAGCTGTTCTTTCGCTGCGACTTCGGGAGCCTCGGGCTCATTGGCGGCCTCGAGTTCGACCGCCGGCTTCTCCAGCGCCTTCAAAGTGACGCTTTCGATCATCTCCGGGGTCAGCGGCTTGCGCACGAACCCGTTGACGCCCAGTACGTGGGCACGGGCCTCGTTCTCTTCGGTGCCGTAGCCGGTGATCACCACGACCGGTGTCCAGGGGCAGCGTGCCTTGATGCGCTCCGCCACTTCCAGGCCATCCATGCCGGGCATCTTGATGTCGGTGAAGATGACGTCGTAGTCTTGCGACTCCATGTCCTTCAGTCCTTCTTCGCCATTCCGGGCCGTATCCACTTCATAGCCCTTGTCCGAGAGCACGCGGTCGAAACTGCGGCCGACCACTGCGTCGTCGTCGATGACAAGTACGTGTCTCTTTGCGTTCATGATGTACCTCCAGACCTCTTTCAATGGGTGACCGGCCGGCTATCGGGCTTCCGCTCGACGAGGTCATCTGCCTCCCGGTCATTCTGATTTCTGTGTATGGCCCAGCGCTTGTGCGTCCAGGCTTCGTTGGCGGCCTTCACGACTTCCGCGGGCCCCACCGGCTTGGCGATGTAGTTCTGCGCGCCCAGCCGCACCGCCTCCTTGGCGGATTCGATGGTCGGATAGCCCGTGATAACGACCACTTCGCTGTCCGGCCACCGTTGCTTGATGGTCTTGAGGACGTCCAGACCGTCGAGGCCCGGCATTCTCAGGTCGAGCAGGACGACATCAAAAGGGTGCTGTTCCATGACTTGCAATGCTTCCTGGCCGTCCCCGGCCGCCTCGGCATGACACCCGGTGTCCGCCAGGCTCCTGAGATGGCTACGACGCACCACTTCCTCGTCGTCTACTATGAGAATGCTGGCTTTGTCGTTCATGGGACCACCTCTTCAATTCGTTTCACCTGTGTATATGCAAGTCGCGTGCCAGCCTGGCATCGAACCCCTTCGAACTCAAAAATAGCAGTGAAATCAGAAGATTAGAGATATCCAGAATGTACGGACGAGAAATCCCGATCCGGACTTGGGCAAGCGAGGTATGAATTATCTATACACCTGACGATCGTATTTCACAAATATGCCTTAATTTACAACAGGTTAGAAAATTGCCTGGTGTATATCTTTTTCATGCGGCTGTCGATTCATGCCCGCTGCGCGGTAAACACGGGCAAAAAGAAAGCCCCGGGAACCGGGGCTTTCTGGGATGTTTTGGTTGCTCGGACGAGCCTGCCGCTTACTCCATGGTCGGCGTGCTGTCGTGGCAGTTCGTGCAGTTTACGGCTGATCCGTCGATTCCCTCAGGATGCGGAATCTCGGTGATCATGTCGTGGCAGTCGATGCAGGACCACATTTCGTGGTCTTCCACATTGAACCCGCCCTCGTCCGTATGGATCCTCGGGTGATCGCTGCTTTCAGGCGCTGCCCTTGGCTCGTCAGCATGGCACTCCAGGCAGGTCGCGTTGTCGCTCAGATCTTCGGCGGCGGCCGTCGCGGCAAAACCGAAACCCAGGGCGGCAGCGAAAGCGGCGCTGGACGCCAACAGCAATAGCTTTTTCGAAATCATGGCAGTTCCTCTTGGTGCTGGACGGAGACGTGCTATACAGAATAGATGGTGTGTTTTGAATGAATTCTGATCTGGATCATATTTATGGCGAAGCGGCATTAATATAGTCCGCCCTGTTACATTGCCATTTTTTTGGGAAAAAATGGTACCGTAAGCCGCATCAATAATGTTCGGGCACCGGACAAAAAGGACACTACATGACCCTGCCGCATATCCCGCATAAGTTCCTCCTGGCCATGCTGGCTTTGATTCTTCTGCAATGCGCATTGGCCGTTCCGGTCAGCGCCGAGCCTGCGGATCCGAAGCTGAGCAACGACCGCTGCCTGCGTTGCCATGGTCGGGAAGGGTTTTCCCGGGAAGGGCCGGACGGAACAGAGCGTAACCTCCATGTGACCTCGGACATTTTCAGTACGAGCGTGCACGGCGAGCAGGATTGCGTAGGTTGCCACGAGGACATCGTGAAGGTGCCGCATCGTAAAGGCGTTGAGCGTAAGGTCGGCTGCGTGCAGTGTCACATGGAAACCTGGGGTCAGCTCCAGGCCGAAGGCAAAACGGAGGAGAATGGAACGCTCAGCCAGGTCGTCGACCACATCGAGAGCTACATGGAGTCCCTGCACGCGCGCCCGCGCATCGACGACCAATCGAGAACAAATGCCACCTGCTACGACTGCCACGGTTCGCACGATATCAAGCGGGTCGATCGGGAGGCGCGGACGGAGAACTACCTCAATCTGCCCAACATGTGCGGCAAGTGCCATGGCGATATCCTGGAGCTGTACAAGACCTCGGTGCACGGCCGGGAATGGGCCGCCGGCAACACGCAGGCGGCCATCTGCGCTGACTGCCATTCGCGCCACGGCGTCGGGCCGGTTCACGACGACGAAGGGCGTGTTGCGGTTACCGCGAGCTGCGGCAACTGCCACAAGGAAAGCCTGGAAACGTACTCGAATACCTACCACGGCAAAGTCACGCGCCTGGGCTATGGCAATACCGCCAAGTGCTACGACTGCCACGGTTCACACCAGATCCAGCGGGTAGACGATCCGACCTCGCAGATGCACGTGAACAACCGGTTGGAGACATGTCAGAAGTGCCACGAAGGCGCGACTGCGGGCTTTGTCACCTTCCAGCCGCACGGCACCACCCACGACCGCGAGAAATATCCGCAGATGTGGTTTGCATCGACCGGAATGATCGGTCTGCTGATCGGCACCTTCGCGTTTTTCTGGCTGCACTCGGCGCTGTGGTTCTACCGCGAATGGAAGGACCGCAAGGAAGGCAAGAACCGACCGCACGTCATGATCGATGACTTGCCGGAAGAAATCACCCAGGGCAGGACGCATTTCCGCCGCTTCACCAAGTGGTGGCGCCTGGCGCACCTGGTCGGCGCCGTTTCAATCATG
>JAPHSB010000109.1 GCA_026193295.1 Lysobacterales bacterium | reverse complement strand
GAAGAAATGGCGGAGGAGGCAGACCTTGGTGATTGCATGCTGTGCGGCTGCTGCTCCTATGTCTGCCCGTCCAACATCCCGCTATCGCAGATGTTCGCAATGTCCAAGTTTCAATTGGGCAGGTTGGCCCGCAAGTGAACGATTCCAGCATCCGGGTCACCGCGTCGCCCCACGTCCGATCGGCTGAATCGACGACCCGCATCATGTGGTCCGTGGTTTACAGCCTGGCCCCGGTGGTCGCCGCCTCGATCTGGTTTTTCGGTCCGAGCGCCGTCCTCGTGCTGCTGGCCAGCGTGGCGGGTTGCCTGATCACCGAACGCCTGTTCGGCTCGGTCCGAAGTTCGCTGGCAGACGGTTCGGCGATGATTACCGGGCTGTTGCTCGGGCTGACCTTGCCGCCCGGCTTCCCGCTCTGGATGGCCTTCCTCGGCGGTGCTTTCGGCATGGCTTTCGGCAAGCTCATTTTCGGCGGACTCGGGCAGAATGTCTTCAACCCGGCGTTACTCGGGCGTGCCTTCCTGCAGGCGGCTTTCCCCGTGGCGATCACCACCTGGCCTTCCAAGCCGGAAAGCTGGTGGACGCTGCAGGGGGACAACCTGGCGTTGCCCCTGATGAGCCCCGTGGTGGACGCCGCGACGGAGGCTACGCCGCTTGGCAATCTGAAATTCGGCGACAACCCGGTGATCACGCCGCTCACGGACCTGCTGTTCGGCACGACCGCTGGTTCACTGGGCGAAACCTCGGCGGTGCTGCTCTTGCTCGGTGGGCTCTACCTGGCCTTCCGCGGGCATTTGAACTGGCACATCCCGGTCAGCATTCTCGTGACGGTTTATGCGCTGTCCGGCTTGTTCTACGTGATCGGCATTTCACAGTTTCCGCCGCTGTTCATGCTGTTCTCCGGCGGATTGATGCTCGGCGCTTTCTACATGGCGACCGACATGGTGACTTCACCGGTGACCAACAAGGGCTGCTGGCTGTTCGGCATCGGCATCGGTGCGCTGGTCGTGGTGATCCGTATCTGGGGTGGTCTGCCGGAAGGCGTTATGTACGCCATCCTGCTGATGAATGCGCTGGTGCCTTTCATCAACCGCGCGACACAGCCGCGCAAGTTCGGAAGCCCGCCACGGCGGGTTGCTGAGAAGAAGAAGGAGGGTGGGCCGTGAACGACAAGTCATCGGCCGACACCCTGGTCGTGACGCCGCCCGGCGCGGAACCGGCCTCGCAGGAACCCGTCGAGAAGAATGTCTCGACCTTTCGCCTGGTCGCTACGCTGGCGGTTGCGGGCATCCTTGCCGGCATGCTGATCGCGATGGTCAACGAGCATACCAAGCCGATCATCGACGCCTACCGGGCCGAACAGCTTCGCATCGCCGTATACGAGGTATTGCCCGGGGCGGCGCGTTACACGACTTTCTACCTGGTCGATGGCGAGCTGAACCCGACTCTGCCCGACGGGGCCAAGGAGGTCGAATACAAACGCGTCTACGTGGGTTTCAACGAGGAAGGCGGTCCCGTGGGCGTGGCAGTTTCGCGTGGCGAATCCGGCTTCCAGGACGTCGTGATGATCATTCTGGGGTTCGATCCGGTCGGTGGCAAACTGACCGGCATGAAGGTGCTGGAAAGCAAGGAAACCCCCGGGCTGGGCGACAAGATCTTCAAGGACAAGGCCTTCGTGGACCAGTTCTTCGCCGGCCCCGAGTTGCCGCTGGTTTCCGTCAAGGCCGGCAGCGGCAAGGGAGAGCCGAACGAGATCGACAGCATCACGGGCGCCACCATCTCCTCCAAGACCGTCACCCGCATCATCAACAACGCGGTCGAGGAATGGATGCCGCTGCTGCAGCAGGGTATCCCCGAGGACGAGCAACCGTAGGGTAGTCACATGCCTAGAGAAACCACACCCGCACAGGACCTGATCCGCGGCATCTGGGAAGAGAATCCGGTGCTGATCCAGATGCTGGGCCTGTGCCCCGCACTGGCGGTGACCAACACCGTCAAGAACGCCCTGGCCATGAGCGCGGCGACGTTTTTCGTCATCTGCTGCTCCAGCGTGCTGGTCTCCAGTTGCAAGCGCTTCATTCCCAGGGAAGTCCGTATCTCAGCATATATCCTGGTGATCGCGACCTTCGTGACGTTGGCCGACATGATGCTGCAGGCTTACGCGCCTGTGCAGCACAAGGAACTGGGTGCTTTCATCGCGCTGATCGTCGTGAACTGCATGATCCTGGGGCGCCAGGAGGCTTTTTCCTCCAAAAACACGGTGCTCCGCTCGCTGCTCGACGCGATCGGGACCGGCATCGGCTTCACAATAGCCTTGCTGATGCTGGGCGGCTTCCGCGAGATCCTGGGTATCGGCACCTTTTTCGACATTCCGCTGTTCGGCTCGAATTTCGAGCCCTGGGTGGTGTTCGTGTTGCCCGCCGGGGGCTTCCTGACTTTGGGTTTCATCATCCTCGGCATGGGCTACTTCGAAGAACGCAAGAAAGCGGGGAACGCGGCATGAGCGACCAGACCCTGTTCTCGATTTTCTTCTCGGCGATGATCGTGAACAACTTCACGCTCGCGCTGTTCCTTGGCCTCTGTCCCTTCATGGGCGTATCCGCCCGCGTGGAGACGGCGATACGTATGGGCCTGGCCAATATTTTCGTGCTGGTGCTGACCTCGCTGAGCGCCTGGGTGCTCAACACCTACATCCTGGTGAACGCGCCCTACCTGAGGATCATCTCTTTCATCATCGTGATAGCGTCCCTGGTGCAGATCGTTGAAATGGTGATCAAGAAGGTTTCGCCGGTCCTGTTCAAGCAGCTGGGCATTTACCTGCCCCTGATCACCACCAACTGCGCGATTTTTGGCCTCGCCATCTTCCAGACCAACCGCAGCTACGATTTTCTCCAGGGCCTGACTTTCGCGGTCGGCGCCGGCCTCGGCCTGACGCTGGCGCTGGTGCTGATGGCCTCGATCCGTGAGACGAGCGAACTCTCAGATATACCGGCGATTGCAAAGGGCACCGGCCTGACACTGATCATTGCGGGTAGTCTTTCGCTCGCGTTCATGGGTTTCGCGGGGCTGCTGTAGGGTGGAAGACTACATCGCTCCTCTGATCCTGCTGGTGGTCCTGTTCGTTGGTTTCGGCCTGGCGCACCGCAATAGCCCGACCGGTGTCGGCTGTTCCGGCTGCACCACTTGCGCGGACAAGTCCGAGTGCCGGAACAAGAACGCGGAAGCGGATGCCGCGAGCTCGCACCAGGGCCTGTAAACACTACGTGGACCCACGCTGTTGTGTCTGAAAAAGCGCCAATCAAGGCGCGAGGAATGAATTTTGGACAAAGAAAATGACTACAGGCCAAATGAATGACGAGCAACAATGAGTGGCGCTTTTTCAGACACAACCCTGCGGGACGCGGCCGTTTTTCCGCCTGGCGGCGTTATCGCTCACTTGTGTAGCGGTGCTACACCACGCTCGCTCTGCCTTGCCAGCCGCAAAAGCGGCCTGCGGCAGCGCGGTTCCACGTAGTGTTTACAGGCCCTAGATCACGCCGCCTGACCACTGGCCTGGCCGCGTGCCTGGCGGGCGTCCTGGCCTGCCTTGTCCTGTTGACCGCTTGCCAGACCGAGAAGGAACACAGCGCCGAACTGTTCGTCTTCGGCACGATCGTCGAGGTCAAGGTGTGGGGGGCGTCGCAGGAGCAGTCCGGCAAGGCATTCTCCGAGATCCAGCAGATGTTCCAGGGCATGCACCGCGACTGGCATGCCTGGGAGCCGGGCCTGCTGGTGCAAATCAACGAGGCGTTCGCCAGCGGTGATGGGGTGACGGCAAATCCCGAGATCGCGGAGATGATCCGGCAGTCGCAGTGGGTCGAGGAGAAATCCGGAGGACTCTTCAATCCGGCAATTGGTGGACTGGTCGCGCTGTGGGGCTTCCACACCTCCGACTACCCGATCATCGGTCCGCCGCCGAGCCAGGCCGACATCGATAAGATCCTGGCGCAGCAGCCTTCCAGCCTGGACATCCGCATTAATGCTGTGCAGCTGACCTCGGATAACCCGTTTGTGCAACTCGACTTCGGCGGTATCGCCAAGGGTTATGCGGTGGACCTGGCCGTCGCGCGGTTACGGGAACTGGGCATCGGCAATGCCATCGTGAACGCGGGAGGTGACCTGCGTGCGTTCGGTCGGCACGGCGACCGGCCCTGGCGGGTGGCGGTGCGTAAACCGGGTGGGGGCACGATCGGAACGGTGGAGGTCCGCGGTGACGAAGCCCTGTTCACCTCGGGCAACTACGAGCGCTTCCGCGAGGATGCCGAGGAACGGTATCCGCACATTCTGGACCCGCGCACGGGTTGGCCGGTTCGGGATGTGGCGTCGGCGACAGTGATCACCGGCACTGGAACCCTGGCGGACGCCGCAGCGACGGCGCTGATCGTGGCCGGCATGAACGACTGGACGACCGTGGCGCGCGCACTCGGCCTGAGCCAGGTTTTGATGATCGATGACGCCGGCAGGGTTTACCTGACGCCGGAAATGGCCAACCGAATTCAATTTGACGCAGGTGTGGACCGAGTGGTTGTAGACCGGGCCCCTGCGCCCTGATCATGACGCCTGTAAATCGAGTCCGCCGCCGGCCCCGGCGCCGGCCACCGACCAGCCGCCGTCTACCGGGATGATCGCACCGCTGATGTAGGCGGCCAGCGGCGACGCCAGAAACATCGCGCAGTCAGCGACCTCGCGTGGGGTCCCGTAACGTTTCATGGGCACGGACTGGCGCGCCCGCTCGCGAGCCTCTGGCGTGGGTGCGAGCCGCACCATCCCCTCGGTGCCATCGATCGGCCCCGGCACGATCGCATTGACCCTGATATTTTCCGGCCCCAGTTCGAGCGCGAGAACTCGGGTCAGCATCTCGACGCCTGCCTTGGCGGCGCAGACATGAACCTGGTACGCCATCGGGATGAATGCCTGCGGGGCGGAAATGGCAATGATGTTGGCGCTGCCGGGAGTCAAGTGTCGATGCGCCAGCCGAACGGTGTTGAAGCTCCCCAGCAGGTCGATGTCCACGACCGATTTGAAACCGTTGGGCGATAACTGCATCGCCGCGGCCGGGAAGTTTCCGGCCTGGCCGACCACCAGCGTGTCGATCGTGCCGAATGCCTCGGCCACCGTGGCCAGACCGGTTTCCAGGGCCGCCACGTCACGCACGTCCGCAGCGAAACCCGCGGTCCGGTTGCCAAAAACTGCGATGCGCGCGATTGCGGCATCGACTTTTTCCTGCGAGCGACTGGCCACTGCGACGTTAGCACCCTGCTCAGCGAAGGCCTCGGCGATGCCAAGATTGATGCCGCTGGTGCCGCCCACCACGAGCACGTTGTGATTGTCAAAGTTCAGCCATCTGCTCATTGATCATTTCTCCTGGATTCGGGTTTCCGCTCCAACAGGAGCACGTGTTCCGACAGTCGTGTCAGGCCTTTCTGACGGAAGCGGGGTTCACGGGCCAGGCAATCCTCGCTGTGCAGTCGTTCGATCAGGCAGGTTTCCGCATACAGCGACTCGACCTCCTTCAGCGTGACCGCGAACGGCGGTCCGCGCATCTCGTGCTGCGCGTAGTCCAGGGTCACCAACAACATGCGCACGCCCGGCCTGATTGACTCCAGCAGGCGATGTGCATAGGCGGCGCGCATTTCCGGCGGCAATGCCACCAGCGCCGCACGGTCGTAAACGGCGTCGATCGGCGCCATGCCGGCCAGCCCGGGGCCGAAAAAGTCGGCGCAGAAAAGGTCCAGCCCCGGCGCCTGGAAAAGCCGTCCGCCCGCTATATCGGTAACCCGCGGTTCCAGCTGGTTTTCGGCGAAGAAGTCGGTGACCGCGCGCGGGCTGATCTCGATGCCGCTTACCCGGTAGCCCTGCTCCCGCAACCAGACCAGGTCGCGGCTCTTGCCACACAGCGGGACGAAAATGTGCGCTCCCGGGCGCACGCCCAGGCGCCCGATGAAAGCTT
>JAPHSB010000417.1 GCA_026193295.1 Lysobacterales bacterium | reverse complement strand
GCAGGCCCGCCTGCCAGCAGGCTTGGCCTCAGGCGTTAGCCAGGCTCAGGCAGCCGAGCGAAACTTGAATGCCGGTCCTGCGTTGAGCGCTTGCATCGCCGCCTTCAGGCAATTGCGCATTTCCTGTTTACTGGCGTCGGTCAGCCGATCGCGGTTGATTCGCAGCATTTCGTGCCAGTACTCGATCTCTGCCTGCAGCAGGTATCGCCGGGAAGATTCCATATCCTTTTGCCCATTTCTCGCCCGCGGTCCTTTGCGGGGGATATTCCGAATCGTCCTTAATTGTCTACTGCGGGCAATCCCTGTCCGCAGGCGTTGCTGGTAGTGCAACAACGCACGACTGGTAGATCGCGCGTGTACCCTACATAATTTAATCAATATTAAATGTCAAGGGTAAATACATGATTTATTGACCAAAAGGTAAAATTGGCCTGCCAAGCGGTCATCGGGGTTTTCGTCCGGCGGGAACGTCACTGCTCGCGCAGCGCCTCCGATACGGGCTGCCGCGCGGCGCGTACGGCCGGGAATAAGCCCCCGACCAGACCGATGACCAGCGCGAAGGTGATGCCGCGCACCAGCAGGGTCGGCGACACGTCGAAGGCAAACGCCACCTGGCTGAAACTGGTGAAATTCAGCGTCGCGGCGCGGAATCCGTCGAAGGCCCACCAGGCAAGGGCGGCGCCGATCACGCCTCCCGTCAAAGCCAGCAACAGCGACTCCGCGAGCACCGAGATGACCACCGGACCGGAATGGAAGCCGAGCGCCCGCAAGGTGGCGATTTCACGCGCCCGGGCCGACACCGCCGTGTACATGGTGTTGAGGGCGCCAAACACCGCACCGAGGCCCATGATGACCGCGATCAGCGTGCCCAGGCCGGTGACCAGGTTGTACAGCATGGCCGATTGCTCGGCGTAGTAATCGGCTTCGCGCATGGGTTTGACGTTCAGGCGCGGATCGCTGGTCAGTGCGTCCTTGAACTCCGCGAAAGCTTCCGGTGACTCCAGCTTCGCATAGACCGACTGGTAGGAATTGCCGCGGCGATATGCCGGCTGCAGCACCGATGCGTCCACCCAGATCTCCGTCTCGGCCAGGCCGCCACCAGTTTCGAACATGCCCACCACCGGCCAGTCCGCCTGCGCCACCGGGATGGTGGAGCCGATGTCCAGGCCGTTGAATTCCGTTTGCGCGCCGACGCCGACCACCACTTCGTTCAGGCCCCACTCGAACATGCGCCCCTCGACGATGCGGAAATCGTCATGCACGTCCAGCGCCGCCCGGGTCACGCCGCGTAACGGCACATTGGCGTCGGTGCCGGTACCCCGCTTGGTCAGGTTGATGACCACGAACAGCTCCGGGGACGCCAGGGCGCCCCGCGCGTTGCGCGCGACGCCCGGAGCCTCGGCGATGATGCGGCTGTCGTCGCCCAGCAGGATGCTCATCATTTCCGAGTTGGATCCGCTGCGCAGCACCACCGCGTTGTCCGGCGCGGCCGAGCTCTGCATCGTCTGCAGGATGCCCTCGGCGATGGACAACACACCCACCATGACCGCGACGACGCCCGCGATGCCGAAGATGGCCGTGGCGGAAGAACCGATGCGCTGCGGCAAGGTGCGCAAGTTGAACCAGGTCACCGAGAAAATCTGCGATATGGCGTTGAACATCAGCGCCTCAGGGCATCGGCGATGCGCAACCGCCGCGCCTGCAGGGCCGGCAGGATGCCGGCGATAAAAGCCATCAACAGGATCAGGACGACCCCGGCCGCGAGGTCGCGCGCCGGTATGTAAAACACCGGCAGGGAGCCGCCTGTGGGATCCCCGGCCGACACCAGCAGCCAGGCCAGGCCCAGCCCGATGCCGCCACCGAGCGCGGTCAACACCAGCGATTCGCCCAGCACCAGGGCCAGCACGCCGCCATCGGTAAAACCGACCGCCTTGAGCACCGCCAGTTCGTTGGTGCGCTCCCGCACGGCGTAGGCCATCGTGTTGCCGGCCACCAGCAATATGGTGAAAAACACGGCGGCGATGATGGACATCATGATGAACCCGATGTCCCCGACCTGGTTGGCAAAACCCT
>JAPHSB010000429.1 GCA_026193295.1 Lysobacterales bacterium | reverse complement strand
CGGCCATGCCCAACACATGACCTCGCATATTTTTGTTGCGGTCGGCATGTGGGATGACGTAGTCGCCGCCAACGAGGCCGCGGTGCAGGTGGCCAACGCCATGCGGGCGGAGCATGGCGGCGCCGCGCGCAAATGGGGGCACTACAATTTCTGGCTGTTGTACGGCTATCTCCAGCAGGGCCGCAATGACCGGGCGCTGGCGCTGCTCGAGGCGGCCTACGCCGAGGCCCAGGCCGATGGCAAGGCGCCGGACGACCCCATGATCCTGGACCCGGACCGTTCCCTGGTCGGCTCCGTTGTGCAAATGTGGGCGCGTTATGTGATCGAGACCCGCAGCTGGGACAGTGACGTTGCGAACTGGACCTTCAACACCGGCGACGCCTTCGACCCCAACCTGACGATCAGCTTCATGAAGGCCATGCAGGCCGCCTTTGCAAGCCAGGTGGCGCAGGCCGGTCAGTACCAGGCGCAGTTCCGCACGCTAATGGTATCGCTGGAGGCCGAAATCGCGCGGCAGGAGGAAAAAGCGCCAACCGACTTGCTGTACCTCGAGCGCCTGCGCGTGATGGACCAGGAACTGCTGGCGGCCATCGAAATGGCGCGCGGTGAGATGGCCAAAGCCGTGGAGTCCGCACAGGAGGCCAGCCGACTGGAGGGGGCCATGCCATTCTCCTTCGGGCCGCCGTTCGTGGACCTGCCGTCCGCGGAATTTCTGGGCGACTTGTTGAGCGCATCGCGCCAGCATGCTGCTGCCGCTGATGCCTACCAGCTACAACTCGAGCGCACCCGCCTCAAGCCGCGTACCCTCGAGGGTTTGGCGCGGGCGCAGGAGCAGCTGGGCCGGGAGACAGAGGCACGCTACACACGGGGCAAGCTGGAGCGGATCCGGAACAGCGCCGGCGAAGCTGATGGCGCGCCGTCAAATTGAGGTGATCAGGTTGGCACAATGAGCATGAGCGCCCTGGCTGCAGATACCCTGGTGGTAGTGCACCTGGCGTTTGTCCTGTTCGTCGTGTTGGGCGGATTGCTGGTGTATCGTTGGCCCCGCTGGGCCTGGCTGCATGTCCCGGCGTTTGCCTGGGGCGCGGTGATCGAGTTCAATAACTGGGTCTGCCCGCTAACGCCATTGGAACAGCGCTTGCGGCTGGCTGCCGGCGAGGGTGGCTACGGTGGGGGCTTCAGCGAGCACTACCTGCTGCCGCTGATTTACCCGGAGGGCTTGACCCGCGAAATTCAGCTGGCGCTCGGTTTGTTCGTGCTGGCAATCAATGCCCTGGTTTACGGAATCTGGTTATGGCGGAAGTGGCGCAAGCGAGCGGGGTAGCCCCGGAGGTGACAGGATGAGCACAGCGCAGGAAGCACCGGCGTGGGCCGCGGCCATGCGGCGCCTGACCGATTACCTGGTCCAGGATTTCGGCGGCGGGCCACGTCCCTGGAAATTCGCCTGGGTGATCAATTTCCAGAAGTGCGGAACCTTCTTCTTCCTCGGTCTGCTGATGTGGCACTATCAGAACTTCTCGACGGCGGCCTGGATTTACCTCGCCATGCAGGGCAGCTACGGCGTCGCCTGGTTCATCAAGGACATGGCGTTCCCGGATCCGGGCTGGCAGGTTCGCATCACCATCGGTGGCGGCATCATGGCCTTCCTCGGCGTGCTGGGCTGGTACTGGGTATTCGGCTGGTTGTTGATCTCCGGGGTCGCGCAGCCGGAATACCCCTTGCCGGACGGTGCCTGGTTCGCCTTGTGTGTCAGCCTGTGCATCGTCGGCACGGTGATCATGATCGCGGCCGACGCGCAGAAGTACTTCACTTTGCGGGAACGGCGCGGCCTGATAACGGATGGTATGCACCGCTATGTCCGCCATCCGAACTACCTGGGCGAGATGATGATCTACGGCAGCTTTGGGCTGATGGTGTGGCATTGGTTGCCGTTTGTCGTGCTGGCCTGGGTTTGGCTGGGGCTCTTCGCGGTCAACATGATCCTGAAGGAGGCGAGCATGTCCCGTTACCCGGAGTGGACGGATTACCGGCGCCGCACGGGTTGGCTCTTGCCGGGTCTCTAGTCGAGGTACTTCCAGCTGACCGCACCGTCGAAGTGACGCACGGGCAGCGACTCCATGACTTCCAGCGGCAGCATACGGGCGTTGACCGCGACGCGGCCGCGCGCGTGCTTGTCGACGCTTTCGTAGTGGGTCAAGCAGCCGCAGTGCCGGCAATGCCAGAACTCGATGGTGCGATCGCCCCAACTGTAGGCCGACAGCGCGGCGCTGTCTGTCGGGAGCCGCAACTGGTCACGGGTGTAGTAGGCCCACAGCGCACCGTAGCGGCGGCAGATCGAGCAGTTGCATTCCGTTACCGTGGCCGACAGTTCCGGGATCTCGATGTGGACGGCTTTGCAATGACAGCTCGCTGTGAACATACAGTTCTCCTTTAATATCAATCAATTAAATGACATCTCGTAGTCGTGTTCGACTTTCGGCATGCGGACCCGACAGCCCGAGTATCAGGCTTCTCGGCCCAGGCGTGGTTCAGGGCTTCTCGCAAACATGGGTCTCACTTCCTGCGATCCAGGTCGGACAGCATTTCCAGTTGCAGTTCCTGCAGTTCCACGAGGCGCCCCCATTGATGCGACAGCAGGTGGTCGACTTTTTCGTGCAGGTGCCGGATTTCCAGTTCGGCTTTGAGGTTGATCTGGTAGTCGTGTTGCGAACGCAGCCGGTCCTTCGCCTCCTGTCGGTTCTGGCTCATCATGATGACCGGCGCCTGGATCGCGGCCAGGCAGGAAAGTATCAGGTTGAGAAAGATGAAGGGGTAGGGGTCGAGCGGCCGCGAAACCAGGACCAGCGAGTTCATTCCGACCCAGAGCGCCAGGAAGACACCGAAAAGGACCAGGAAGCTCCAGCTGCCTCCGAACGTGGCAATGTGGTCCGCCATGCGCTCTCCGAGAGTCCACTTCTGCTCGAACTCGGCGTCGATATTCTCGGACAGCAGTTCGTGTTCCCGCAGGCTCTCCACCACCTCCTGCTCGAGAGACGAAAGCTCGCCCTTCTCGGATTCGAGCAGGCCGTGCACATACCGGCCCCGGACCTCAGTCAGGTCCGCCCGGCAGATGAATTTTTCGGCGGACCACTCGGGATGGGTCTTGCGGATCTCGTCGGCCATCTGCTTGCGGATGACGTCGCCGGATACGAGTTTGCTTTCCGGGAATGGTTTTCCGCATATGGCGCAAAACTGTGAGGGCTGTTCTTTGCTGGTCACGATTCTGCTTCCTTCGGGGCGCTGCTGAGGCTTGGGTCTATTGTACTCTTGGGATGTTCCGCGGACGGTAAAAGACCAGCCCCGTGGCAGCGAGCAGGGCGAACCCGGCACCCGCTGCGAACGTAGCCGGCGCGACGGCGACCCACAGCACGGCTTTGATGTCATCGGCCCACCAGAACATGAAGAGCAGGGCGAGCAGGGGGCCGAGGAATGCGCCCACGGAATCCAGCGCCTGGCGCAGGCCGTACGCCGCGCCATGCTGCTTCGGCAGCACGATATCGGCCACCAGGGCGTCTCGGGGCGCCCCCCGGATGCCCTTGCCGACGCGATCGGCGAAGCGTGCTCCGAATACCCAGCCAATGGTGGCAGCGAGTGGGAAAATCGGCTTGGTCCGGGCACTCAAGCCATAGCCGATCACCACCAGCGCTTTCCGCTTCCTGATGCGGTCACTGATTGCGCCTGAGAACACCTTGGCCAGCGCGGCCGTTGCCTCGGCCACGCCCTCGATCAAGCCGATGGTGACCATGGAGGCGCCGAGCACCGTCGCCATGAACACCGGCAACAGGCTGTGAACGAGTTCCGACGACATGTCCATGAGCAGCGATACGAAGCCAAGCGCCCAGACGCCCGTCGGCAGGCTACGGAATTTGGTCATGCAACGATGGCCGCTTTGCCGTCTGCATATGCCATCGGGTAAATGGCCCCCGGCGGGTCCGCGGATAAGCGTCGGTGCGACATGCCGCGACCCGCCGATGGATCAATGTGGGCATGGCTGACAAATACCTTGAAATGTTATTGTTCCCCGTCGGGTCTAATGAGCGTTCTCAACAGGGATCATGACATGAACTCTAGCAGCAAGATTCGTTCCTGGGAAATTACCAGCGAAAGCAACTACCTGAACCGTCGCCAGTTCCTCCAGGCTGCCGGCCTGGCTGCGGGTGCCGGTGCTGCTGCCGCGCTGCCGGGCAGGGCACTGGCCGCCGTGCGCGAACTGGACACCGTGCCGGGTCCTTACAGCACGGATGAAGCTCCCAATTCCTGGGAAGACATCACCACCTACAATAATTTTTACGAGTTCGGCACCGGCAAGGAAGACCCATACCGGAATGCGCAGGATTTTCAGCCGCGCCCCTGGAGTGTCAAGGTGTCAGGCGAGTGTGAGAAGCCGGGCAATTACGACTACGAAGACATCGTCGGACCATACACACTGGAGGACCGGGTCTACCGCCATCGCTGCGTAGAGGCCTGGTCCATGGTGGTGCCATGGGTCGGATTTCCCCTAGGCGACCTGCTGAAGCGTTTCGAACCGAATTCCGACGCCAAATACGTGCGGTTCAAGACCCTCTACGACCCGCAGCGCATGCCGGGGCAGCGGCGCGCGGTGCTGCGCTGGCCATACGTCGAGGGCCTGACCATCGCCGAGGCCATGCACCCGCTCACCTTGATGGCAGTCGGTGTGTACGGCAAGGAACTGCCCAACCAGAACGGCGCGCCTCTGCGCCTGGTAATCCCGTGGAAGTACGGCTTCAAAGGCATCAAGTCCATTGTCGAGATCGAGTTTGCCAGGCGGCAACCCGATACCTCCTGGGAAATGGCCGCGCCGCATGAATACGGCTTCTACGCCAACGTGAATCCCGAGGTCGATCACCCGCGCTGGAGCCAGGCGCGCGAGCGCCGCATCGGCGCCGGTCTGTTCGCCGAGAAGCAAGCGACACTGATGTTCAACGGTTACGCCGAGCAGGTGGCTTCCCTCTATAGCGGGCTCGACTTGCGCAAGAACTATTGATGACTGCTTCGTCGATCCGCGCGCTCAAGGTCGTTGTTTTCGGGCTGTGCCTGGTGCCGTTGGCCATGCTGGCGCTGGCGGTCTTCGGCGTGGGCGGGCTGAGCCTGGGCGCCAACCCGATCGAGGAATTGATTCACCAGCTGGGCAAGTGGGGGCTGAAGTTCCTGCTGATTACGCTGGCGGTGACCCCGCTGCGCAAGCTGACGGGCTGGAACTGGTTGATCCGTTTTCGCCGCATGCTCGGGCTGTTCGCATTTTTTTACGTCCTCTTGCATTTTCTTGTCTACGCCGGCCTCGATCAGCGCTTCGGCCTGGCGGTCATCATCGAGGACATCGCCAAGCGTCCCTTCATCACGATCGGCATGGCGGCGTTGCTGCTGTTACTGCCTTTGGCGCTCACTTCCACCAAGGGCATGATGAGGCGGCTGGGCAAGCGTTGGCAGAAGCTGCATCGGCTGGTCTACGTCATCGCGATTCTCGGTGTCTGGCACTTTTACTGGCAGGTCAAACTGGATACTCTAGAGGCACTAGTCTACGCAGGCATCCTGTTCGCATTGCTTGGCTACCGCCTGATGGACGGGCGGCGGCGACGCAAGCGGCGCGGTG
>JAPHSB010000252.1 GCA_026193295.1 Lysobacterales bacterium | reverse complement strand
TCAGATGCAGATAGATGCACTGGCCGCGCGGTGCTTCCTGGCCGAACTGGCGGATCGCCTCGAAGAACGGCAGGCCTTCAATGTCACCCACCGTGCCGCCCACTTCACACAGCACAAAATCATAATCATCATTACCGTCGCCAATGAACGTCTTGATGGCATCGGTGACGTGCGGGATCACCTGCACGGTGGCGCCGAGGTAATCGCCGCGGCGCTCCTTGGCGATGACGTTGCTGTAAATCCGGCCGGTGGTGCAGTTATTGAGCTGCCCCATGCGGGTACGGACGAAGCGCTCGTAGTGCCCCAGGTCCAGGTCGGTCTCGGCGCCGTCCTCGGTCACGTACACCTCGCCGTGCTGGAACGGGCTCATGGTGCCCGGATCGACGTTGAGGTAGGGATCCAGCTTGACCAGTGTCACCTTCAACCCGCGCGACTCGAGAATGGCAGCCAGGGCGGCTGCAGAGAGACCTTTGCCGAGCGAGGAAACGACGCCGCCGGTGACGAAAATGAGAGAAGCCATGCCAGAACCCTATGTGATTTTGGAGTGTAAGTTCTGGAAGGACATTCTACGGCATGCTGCGGCTACTTGAAAACCGCAGTCAAACAGGTGAACATCCATCGCCGAACCCGAACACCTCCGTCCGACCCACCCAGGCCCGCTGGAACATGAGCAATTCATATCGCGCAGAAGACATTGAAGTCCTGACCGGGCTCGAACCGGTCAGGCGACGGCCGGGCATGTATACCGACACCACCAGGCCAAACCACCTGGCGATGGAGGTCATCGACAACAGCGTGGACGAAGCTTTGGCGGGCCATGCGCGCCGGATCGACGTCATTGCCTACGACGATGGCTCGGTGGAGGTGACCGACGACGGGCGTGGCATGCCGGTGGATATTCATCCCGAGCAGGGCATGCCGGGCGTCGAGCTGATCATGACCAAGCTGCACGCCGGCGGCAAGTTCTCCGACAAGAACTACCAGTTCGCCGGCGGCCTGCATGGCGTCGGCGTCTCCGTCGTCAACGCCTTGTCCAGCAAGCTGGAGGTGTGGATCAAGCGCGACGGCGTGGAGCATTACATGGCTTTCGCCAATGGCGACAAGAAAACCGCGCTGAAGGAAATCGGCACGGTCGGCCAGCGCAACACCGGCACCCGTATCCGCTTCTGGCCCAATCCTGACTACTTCGACTCACCGACCTTTTCGATGAAGCGATTGCAGCACCTGTTGCGGGCCAAGGCCGTGCTGTGCCCCGGCCTGGCCGTCAGCCTGACCGTCGACAAGACCGGCGAAAAGGAAGAATGGTGCTATGAAGAAGGTCTGACGGACTACCTGAAAACCGAACTGGAGGATTACGGGCGCCTGCCGGACGAACCGTTCAGCGGCGCCATGAAAGGCACCGACTCGGAAGTCAGCTGGGCCGTGTGCTGGCTGCCCGAAGGCGGCCTGCTGCAGGAAAGTTACGTCAACCTGATCCCAACCACCCAGGGCGGCACCCACGTGAACGGGCTGCGCACGGGCCTGGTCGAGGCTCTGCGGGAATTCTGCGAGCACCACAACCTGCTGCCGCGCGGTGTTCGCCTGTCACCGGATGATATCTGGGAAAAAATCGGCTTCATCCTGTCGGTCAAGCTGGCCGATCCCCAGTTCAGCGGGCAAACCAAGGAGCGTCTGTCGTCGCGCGCCTGTGCCGCCTTCGTTTCCGGCGTCGTCAAGGACGCTTTCAGCCTGTGGCTCAACCAGAACGTCAACGACGGCGAAGCGATCGCGCAACTGGCGATCAGCAACGCGCAAAAGCGCATGAAGTCGGCGCGCAAGGTGGTGCGCAAGAAAATCACCCAGGGCCCCGCCCTGCCCGGCAAGCTGGCCGACTGCACCTCGCAGGACCTCGCAGCCACCGAGTTGTTCCTGGTGGAGGGCGACTCCGCGGGTGGCTCGGCCAAACAGGCCCGCAACCGGGAGTACCAGGCCATCTTGCCGCTGCGCGGCAAAATCCTGAACACCTGGGAGGTGGAGTCGGACGCGGTCCTGAACAACCAGGAGGTGCACGATATCTCGGTGGCCATTGGCGTCGATCCCGGATCCAACCAGATCTCCGGCCTGCGTTACGGTAAGGTCGTCATCCTGGCCGATGCCGATTCGGACGGCCTGCACATTGCGACGCTGCTGTCCGCGCTGTTCCTGAAGCATTTCACGGCGCTGGTCGAGACCGGGCACATATTCGTGGCCATGCCGCCGCTGTACCGCATCGACGTGGGCAAGGAAACGTATTACGCGCTGGACGACGAGGAGCGCAAGGGTATCCATGAGCGCATCGCGGCCGAGAAGAAGAAGGGCAAAGTGATGGAGACGCGCTTCAAGGGACTGGGTGAAATGAACCCCCTGCAGCTGCGCGAAAGCACCATCGACCCGGACACCCGCCGACTCGTCCAGCTGACCGTCGAGAGTCATACGGCTACGACGAAACTGATGGACATGCTGCTGGCCAAAAAACGGGCCTCCGACCGTAAGGCCTGGCTGGAAGACAAGGGTAACCTCGCAACGATATGAGGAAACAGGAATGAGTGATCAATCAGACATACGGAGCATCGTGAGCCACTTCATCGAGGTCTCTGAAACGAATGACGCCAGCAGGGTGCCACTCGCCCGCGACGTCGTTTACAGCGGCCCCATGATGCCCGAGCCGTTGCGTGGGGAGGCGGCCGTGCGGCAGCACATTGCCGAAATCGCACCATTCGTGGCGCGGCTGCAGGTGAAATGGATGGTTATCCAGGATGACTCGGCGGCGACTGTTGTCGAATTCGAAGGTCTGAACGGCATCAGGATCGAGGGCGCGGAGTTCTATCGCATACGCGATGGACTCATCAGTGAAATCCGGGTCTTTTTCGATACCCGCCCACTGATCCAGGGTAGTGCCTGAAGTACCCGCCATGACAGGCCGGCCATTCTGGTCGCGAGGCTTTCGGCCTTTCTTCCTTGGCGCGGCGGTCTTCGCGGCCGTAACCATGGCAGCCTGGCTGGCGGTTTACCGCTATGGCCTGCCTGTCGATTTGACCGGACTCTCACCATCACAGTGGCACGCCCACGAGATGATCTTCGGTTTCGCCTTCGCTGTCATCGCCGGGTTCCTGCTGACCGCCACCTGGAACTGGACCGACCGGGAGACCGCCAGCGGCAGCGCGCTCGCTTTGCTCTTTGCCGCCTGGGCCGTGGCGCGCGCACTGATGCTGAGTGGCACCGGGTTGCTGTGGTTTACCGCGGCCGCCGACATGGCGTTCATGTTCGGCCTGGTATTCGCGGTGGCCCGGCCCATCGTGAAAACCGGGCAAAAGCGCCAGGCGCCCGTTTTGCTGATCCTCTCCCTGCTGACCGGGGCCAACCTGCTGTTTTACCTGGGCGCAGCCGGCTGGATTCCACATGGCGCGCATTATGGTGTCCACGGTGGCCTCTACCTGGTGCTGGGCATGGTCCTGTTCATGGGCTCGCGGGTCATTCCGTTCTTTACCGAGCGGGGCGTTGGTTACAAAGTGGAGCTCAAAAGAAGGCGTTGGAACGACATCGCCACCTTTGCGCTGTTCCCGCCGTTCCTGCTGAGTGAAGTGCTGCTGCCGCACCATCTTCTCGGCGCCCTGCTGGCCGCCGCCCTGCTGATTCTGAATTCAATACGGGTGCAAGGCTGGTACACCCTGGGCATTTGGCAGAGACCACTGCTGTGGGGTCTGTTCGCCGCTTTCATGATGATCAACCTGGGCTTCCTGTTGCGCGCGCTGATGCCGGTCACCGGGATACCTGATTTTCTGCCGATCCATGCCTATGCGGTCGGCGGAATCGGCATGGTGACCGTCAGCATGATGGCGCGTGTGACCCTGGGCCACACCGGCAGGAACGTTCACCAGTCGCCACCGGTGGTCACGCTGCTGCTGGCCGGGATGACTCAGATCGGAAGAGC
>JAPHSB010000284.1 GCA_026193295.1 Lysobacterales bacterium | reverse complement strand
CCGCTTTGCCGTCGATCGCCACCGCTATGACGGCGTCGAGGTGGTGCCCTACCTGGCCCGCTTCTATCCATATGGTGCTCTGCTGACGCATGTCCTCGGCTATGTCGGCCGGCTCGACACCGAAGACCTCGCGCGCGTCGATGCCGGTAACTACCGCGGCTCCAGCCATATCGGGAAGAGCGGAATAGAACGCTACTACGAGACACGGCTGCACGGCACCAACGGCCTCGAGCGTCTCGAAACGAATGTCCAGGGCAGGGCCCTCAGCGTGCTGGGGCGCGACGCCCCGGTGCACGGCGATGACCTCATCCTGTCGCTGGATGTCCAGGTGCAGCAAGCAGCCTGGGACGCGCTTGGCGACCGCCCGGGCGCGGTAGTGGCTATCGACCCGAATGATGGCTCGGTGCTGGCCCTCGTCAGCAAGCCGGCTTTCGACCCCAACCTGTTCGTGAGCGGCATCAGTGGCGAAGACTACCGTGCGATTCTGAATGCACCCGGCCGGCCGCTGTTCAACCGGGCCCTGCTGGGCGGCTACGAGCCCGGTTCCACGATCAAGCCCTTTCTGGGCCTGGCGGGCCTGGAACTGGGCGTGATTGGCATCGACGACCGCGTCTATTCGAGCGGCCGGTTTTTCCTGCCCGGAGTGTCCAAGCCCTTCCGCGACTGGAAAAGAGGCGGGCACGGATGGGTCAATATCTATGGCGCGCTCGAGCAGTCGGTGAACACCTATTTTTACGAATTGGCGCTCGACCTCGGCATCGACCGGATGCACGATTACCTGGTGCAGTTCGGCTTTGGCGCGCCCACTGGCCTGGATCTGCTGGGCGAAAAGGCCGGCGTGCTGCCCTCGCGCGAATGGAAGCGGGGTCAGTACGGGCTGCCCTGGTATCCGGGTGAAACGGTAATTGCGGGCATCGGGCAAGGCTTCAACGTTGTCACGCCAATGCAGCTGGCCAATGCGGTCGCCACACTTGCGAATGGCGGCAGCCGCTTCATGCCGCGGCTGCTGTATGCCAGCAAGCGGCCAGGTGACGAGCAGGCCGAGAAGGAGCGGTCGCCGGTTGCTCTGCAAGTGCCGGTGCGAGACTCGGCCAATTGGGATGTCATCCGCGAAGGCATGCATCGCGTCGTCCATGGCCCCCAGGGCACGGCGCGCTCGATCAAGCCCGAGCCGCCGCTGGAGATAGCCGGCAAAAGCGGCACGGCTCAGGTCGCCGCCCAGGCGGCGGACGAAGACATGGACGAAAACACCGCGAGCCACTTGCGACATCATGCGCTTTTCATTGCCTTTGCACCCGTCGGGCGGCCCAGTATCGCCGTGGTGGTCGTGGTCGAACACGGCGGTGGAGGCTCGCGCCAGGCAGCGCCGGTGGCCCGGGCCGTGATCGATGCCTGGCTGGAGCAGGGCCCGTGAGGCGCTGGCTACCGGGCTGGATCAGCTGGCCGCAGCTGGACGTCCCTCTGCTGCTGGGCCTGTTTGTCCTGATTGGGGCGGGTTTATGCGTCCTCTACAGCGCATCTGGGGGAGACATCGACACGGTTTATCGCCAGGGTGCCCGCGTTGCGCTGGGCCTCGTGGTCCTGCTGGTGCTCAGCCAGGTTCCACCGCACATTCTGCGGATCTGGACACCGTGGCTGTACGCGTTCGGCCTGGTGCTGCTCTTTGCTACCTGGGTTTTCGGCACCGGCCGCAGCACCAGCCGCTGGCTGGATCTGGGCGTATTCCGCTTCCAGCCTTCCGAGATCATGAAACTTGCGGTACCCATGATGATGGCCTGGTACCTGCACCCACGACGCCTGCCGCCAAATCTCGGATCACTGCTGGCGGCAGCGGTGATCCTCGGTATTCCGGCGTTGCTCATCGCCCGCCAGCCGGACCTGGGGACGGCCCTGCTGGTCGCCGCCAGCGGCCTTTTCGTGCTGTTCCTGGCCGGGCTGCAGTGGCGCCTGATTCTCGGGATGGCCGGACTGGCGGCCGCCGCGGCTCCGGCCCTGTGGTTCGTGATGCACGACTATCAGCGCCAGCGGGTCCTGACCTTTCTCGACCCCGAATCCGACCCGCTGGGCAGCGGCTGGAACATCATCCAGTCCAAGATCGCCGTTGGATCCGGCGGCCTGCTGGGCAAAGGCTGGATGAATGGCACGCAGTCAAGGCTGGAGTTCATACCAGAGCGCCACACGGATTTCATTCTCGCCGTGTTCTCGGAGGAATTCGGCCTGGTCGGCGTGCTGCTACTGTTCGCCCTCTATCTGTTCATCGTCGGACGAAGCCTGCACATCGCCAGTCTGGCCAGCAGCACCTATGGGCGGCTGCTCGCCGGGAGCCTCAGTCTGACCTTCTTCGTGTACCTGCTGGTCAACGCAGGCATGGTGTCCGGCCTGCTGCCGGTCGTGGGCGTGCCATTGCCGTTGGTCAGCTTCGGCGGGACCTCGATCGTGACGCTTCTGGCCGGTTTTGGCATATTGATGTCCCTTCACGGACACCGGAATTTCATACGATGAGGCAATTCCGCTTAAAATGCCCTCTGCCACACAACAAGGAAGACCCGTCCCGATGAAACGAATCTTTTCCCTGGCCCTGGTGTCGATACTCAGTACGTCCTGCCTGGCGCAACAGCATCCGGGCGCGGAAGAGTTCGCCGCCCGTGCGGCCGAAGAGCACGGCTTGGACCAGGAGCAGGTCATGGTGCTGCTGCACGATGCACGCTTCAAGCAATCGATTGTCGACGCCATCAGCAGGCCTGCCGAGGCCAAGCCGTGGTTCGAGTATCGGCCGATTTTCATCACGGACAAGCGAATCCGCGGGGGCGTGGAGTTCTGGCGCGACAACGCCGAGCTCGTCGGCCAGGCGGCCGAGGAGTACGGAGTCGATCCCCAGGTCATTGTCGCAATCATCGGGGTGGAGACCTTCTATGGCGGCAATACGGGCGGTTACCGTGTGCTGGACGCCTTGACCACGTTGTCATTCTATTACCCGAACACGGGCAATGACCGCTCGGATTTCTTCTCGCGCGAACTGATGCAGTTCCTCTTGCTGGGTAGCGAAGAGAACCTGCCGTTGCGCGAAGTCACCGGTTCCTATGCAGGCGCGATGGGCCTGGGCCAGTTCATGCCGAGCAGCTACCGGGAATACGCGGTGGACCTGGACAAGGACGGTCGCCGCGACCTCTGGAGTTCCATGCCGGACATCATCGGCAGCGTGGCCAATTACCTGCATCGCCATGGCTGGGAGCCGGGGCAGCCGGTGGCCTGGTCGGCTAGAGTGGCGCAGGGTGCCGACATGGCGCTGGTGGCCGACCGTGATTACAAAGCGAACAAAGGCCTCGCGGAGCTGGCGGCGGGAGGGTTCAGCGCCGCCGATCCCCGTGCGGCCGACGGTATTCCCGACACGACGCTTGCCACTGTCGCCCGCCTCGAAGAGACCGACGGCGACAAATACTGGCTCACCTTCAAGAATTTTTACGTGATCACCCGTTACAATCGCAGCCCGCTTTACGCCATGGCGGTGTACGAGCTGAGCGAGGCCATCCGGGCCGGGTACGGCGAGTGAACCGTTTCTTACAGCGGGGGCTGCGCTATCTGCCGCTGATGATGGCGACCATGCTGCTGATTTCCTGTGCGGGTGAAACCACCCGCGTGGAGGAGCCGCAGGATGGGCCTTCAACCCTCAATTTGAAGGCCTCGGACGTCGCCGACGCGACGCCCAGGGCGGAACCGCGAGCGCGCTACGGCAACCATTCCCCGTACGAGGTGTTTGGCAGGAAGTATCATGTGCTGAAAAGCAGCGAAGGCTATCGCGAACGTGGCACGGCTTCGTGGTATGGCAGCAAGTTCCACGGCCGCCGGACTTCAAGCGGCGAACCCTACGACATGCACCTGGCAACCGCGGCGCACAAATCGCTGCCGTTGCCGACGTATGCCGAAGTGACCAACCTGGACAACGGCCGCAAGGTCATCGTCAAGATCAATGACCGCGGGCCGTTCAAGGATGATCGCCTGATCGATCTCTCCTACGGCGCGGCGCTGCGGCTGGACATGATTGCAAAAGGAACGGCACGGGTCGAAGTGAAGGCCATCGATGTGGGGCCCGCCCCGCGTGCCGTGGCGCAAAGCGGTGCTTCCGCTGCGTCGGGTCCGACCTGGCTGCAGGCAGGTGCCTACGGCCAGCGTGATGGCGCCCGGGAGCTGGCTGAAAGGCTGGAGCGGGCAGACCTGAAGCCGGTATCCATCCATGACGGAGACGACCTGTTCCGTGTGTGGCTGGGTCCGTACGGCAGCCAGGCGGAAGCCGACTCCGTCATCCAGCGAGCTATTGAACTCGGTTTCGAGCGCCCGCATAGGGTCAATCGTTGAAGCGAAACACCAACAGACCACGGAATCCATCCGAGACATGAAAAAAATCCTAGCCATCCTCCTGAGCCTCGCCAGCTGGAGCGTCGTTGCACAGGCTCCTGCGCCTGCGCCTGCACCGAATACTTCTGCGCCGCCCATTCCCGCAGCCCCGCAACTCGGCGCCAACAGCTACCTGCTGGTGGACTTCAACAGTGGCCGGGTATTGGTGGAGCACAACCCGGACATGCGAGTCGAGCCGGCCAGCATCACCAAGCTGATGACCGCCTATGCCGTGTTCCACGGTCTTGCCGAAGGCAAGATCAGGCTCGAAGACCCCGTAAACGTCAGTGAGCGGGCTTGGCGTACCGGTGGATCCCGCATGTTCATCGAACCGAACATGCAGGTCACCGTGGAAGACCTGATACACGGCATGGTCATCCAGTCGGGCAACGATGCGAGTGTGGCCCTGGCCGAGCATCTGGCCGGCAGCGAAGAGGCGTTTGCCGGGCTGATGAACCACTATGCCCAGCTTCTCGGCATGCACGACACGCACTTCATGAACGCCACCGGGTTGCCTGATCCCGAGCACTACACCACGGCCCGGGACGTGGTGACACTGAGTATTGCGACCATCCGCGATTTCCCCGATTACTACCCCTGGTACTCGGAGAAGGAGTTCACGTTCAACAACATCCGGCAGCACAACCGTAATACCTTGTTGTGGCGTGACCCGGCCATCGACGGGCTGAAGACCGGCCATACCGAATCGGCCGGGTATTGCCTGGCCGCTTCGGCCAAGCGGGACGGCATGAGGCTGCTGAGCGCGGTGATGGGCTCGGCCTCGGAGTCGAGCAGGGCCAGCGAAACCCAGACCTTGCTGAACTACGGTTTCCGTTTCTACGAAACCGTGCAGCTTTACCAGGCGGGCCAGGAGCTGACGCGCACCCGCGTATGGAAAGGCGTTGTCCCGGAGGTCGCGCTGGGGCCCGGACAGGAACTGTTCGTCACCATTCCCAGCGGCCGCTATGACGACCTGGAAGCGCAGGTAAAGATGCAGTCCCAGCTTACGGCGCCGTTGGACGCAGGCACCAAGGTCGGGCAAATCATCGTCAAGCTGGATGGTGAAGAGGTGGCCAGCCGGGATCTTATCACCCTGGCAGGCGTCGAGCAGGCCGGCTTTTTTGGCTCCGCATGGGATGGTTTGCAACTCTGGTTTGACGGGATGTTCGACGATGACGAGTCAGAAACCAAGCCTGAATGAGCCCAGCTTGCTGGAGTTCCCCTGCCGCTTCCCGATCAAGGCCATGGGGCGGCAAAGCGCGGACTTCGAACCGCTGGTGACCCGCATCGTTTGCACGCATGCCGAATTGTGGCCGGATGAGCCGGTTCGCTCGGTGCCGAGCAAGGCCGGCAATTTCGTATCCGTCACGGCCGTGATCGAGGCCCGTTCCAAGCGGCAACTGGACCTGATTTACCAGGCGCTGACTGATTGCGAGCAGGTTCTGATGGCGCTTTGAAGGCATGAGCGTTTTATCGAAACCCGCTGCAGCTGAACGCGCCGTAAACGTCGAGCGCATATGTGTGCGACGCCTGGGCCTGGCCGGTTACGAGTCCGTGTGGCACGACATGCAGGCCTATACGGATCGGCGTGATGCAAGCAGTGACGACGAGATCTGGCTGGTGCAGCATCCGCCGGTATTCACCCAGGGGCAGGCCGGCAAGGCGGAGCATATCCTCGCGCCAGGCGAAATTCCGGTGATCCAGGTGGATCGCGGCGGCCAGGTGACGTATCACGGCCCGGGCCAGATCGTCGTTTATCCGCTCATCGACATCGCCCGCAAGGGCATCGGCGTGCGCGACTTCGTGCACCGCATCGAGGAATCCATCATCCGCGTGCTGGCGCATTACGGCGTGACCGGCGAGCGGCTTGCGGGTGCCCCTGGTATTTACGTTAACGGCGCCAAGATCGCGTCGCTGGGTCTGCGGATCAGGCGTGGCCGCAGCTATCATGGATTGGCGTTCAACGTCGACATGGACCTCGAGCCCTTCGGGCGTATCAACCCATGTGGTTACGCAGGGCTCCAGGTGACGCAGCTGGCGGCTTTTACGCGCGTCGCATGCCGTGACGTTGAAAACCGGCTGGTAGCGAGCCTGGTGTGCCAGCTGGGGTATAGTGAGATTGCAGGCGATTGGAGCCGGGAACCCAAGGGATGAGCGAACAGGACAAGCAGCGGGACCACATTCCCATCCGCGTGACGGGCCCCGTCGAGCCGCTGGCCAGGGAAGTGGGTGCCGATAAAATGGCGCGCAACACGGCCCGCTTCGACGTGCAGGCACCGCGGCTGCGCAAGCCGCCATGGATTCGTGTCCGCCTGCCCACGGGCAACGCGGTGCAGGATCTGAAATCGAAACTGCGCGAGCGGTCACTGGTCACGGTGTGCGAAGAAGCGACCTGCCCGAACATCCACGAGTGCTTTTCGAAAGGCACGGCGACGTTCATGGTTCTCGGCGAAGTGTGCACCCGCCGTTGTTCTTTCTGCGACGTGGCGCACGGCCGGCCTCTGCCCCCCGACCCTGCGGAGCCCGAACAGCTGGCCCGCACGGTCCAGGACATGAAGCTGAGCTATATCGTGATTACCTCGGTTGATCGCGACGACCTGCGGGATGGCGGGGCCGCTCATTTCGCAGATTGTATCGGGCAGGTGCGCGCACTGAATCCGGGTATCCGTATCGAGATACTGGTCCCCGACTTTCGCGGCAAGGGCAAGCTCGAACGCGCCCTGCAAATCCTCGCGGAAGCTCCGCCCGACGTGTTCAACCACAACCTGGAAACCGTGGAGCCGCTCTATCGCAACGTGCGCCCCGGCGCCGATTACCGCTGGTCGCTGGAATTGCTGGCGCGGTTCAAGGCCCGGCACCCGGATATACCTACCAAGTCCGGCATCATGCTAGGGCTCGGCGAGACGCGCGAGCAGGTCGAGCAGGTGTTGCGCGACCTGCGGGCGCACGATGTCGATATGGTCACGATCGGGCAATACCTGCAGCCGACCGCGCACCATCATCCGGTCATGCGCTACTGGACTCCGGCTGAGTTCGCAAGCCTTGCCGAGTTCGGTTATGCACTGGGTTTCGGTCACATGGCTTCCGGTCCGCTGGTCCGTTCTTCCTATCACGCGGACCAGAGTGCCCACGCCTCAGGCCTCTTGTAAGCGGTCCCGACGGTCCGGCCAGATGCTGCCGTTGGTCGCGATGCGGCGGTCAAATTGAACCTCTTCGTTGTAAACTTTGTCTGAAACATGCATTAATAGGACTCCCGAATGACTCAGGGACGTGAGTCACGGGG
>JAPHSB010000270.1 GCA_026193295.1 Lysobacterales bacterium | reverse complement strand
CAGCCTGCTCGTCCAGGCTGACGATGTGCAGGTCCTTTTCGGACGTCAGCGCGACGTAGATTCCCAGGATGGCCCAGCCGCACAGCAGGATGACCACCAGCAGCGGCAGGAACGGCGCCAGGGCGCCGGCGAAAATGACGGTGGCGAAGGCGTAACACCACAGCGCGTTGTCCAGACCGTCGAACACGCCGAGCGTGATGTCCGCGAAAAGTGATTGGGAACGGAAGCCGCTTGTCTGGATCTTTATCATTTGGCGCTATTTTGACCCACTAACCAGCCTGCATCCAATGCGGAAGGCATTAAAGCGTGTCATGGTACGCGAAATTGGTTGAGAACAGGAAGCAGACAGGGGAATGGCGGAGAGGGGCTTTTGTGTGTCTGGCGGAGAGGGAGGGATTGTCCGAAACCATCCCTGGTTTCGGCCCTTCGGGCGCACTCGCTTAGCTCGTGCGACCAAATTCGCTCCCGGCGAATTTGTCGAACCCACGCACGCTTCGCGTGGGAGGGTTCTCACCCGGCCGTTCCTCTAGACACACAAAAGCCCCGATGCGGGGGCTTTTGTGTGTCTGGCGGAGAGGGAGGGATTCGAACCCTCGGTACGGCTCAACACCGTACACTCACTTTCCAGGCGAGCCCGTTCGACCACTCCGGCACCTCTCCGTAACCTGGACTTCCGATCTCGCAGCTTCACTTGAGAAATTGCGATATCACTTCGACTGATTCTTGGATCGCCTCGCTGGCCGAAAATCAACCAGCGTGAACGCGGCTCTTCGAGCCGCCGGCGACGGCTGCCTCCTGGCAGTCGCCTTCCTCGCGGCTGTCCTGCCGCTCGGGCTCAACACCGTACACTCGTTCAAGGTGTCATTCTTGGCCTTTTTTCGCTAAAGCGAAAGCGGCCTGCGAACGACCGCACCAGGAGTCGCCTGCGGCGACATCTCCCAGGCGAGCCCGTTCGACCACTCCGGCACCTCTCCGAAACTTCCCCTGGAAGGGCGGCAATTTTAGGGGATGGCGCTTGCATTATCAATTGATTACGTTGCGAAATTGACTTTTTGCTGGCAAAGTAAGCCAAATTCCGCTCAGCGGAGGAAAGGGAGCTCGTGGATCATGACGATCAAGTCGCTGAACGTTCTCGCACTGTCAGCCCTGCTAAGCCTGCTTGCCGCCTGCGCCACCGCTCCGGCGGTGCCTGAGAAGGACGCACCCCCACCGCCGCAAAACCTCCTGGGCACGACCGACGAACTGCAGTTGGTCGCCGAATTGTCGCTGGGTCTCGCAAAAACATACGGGCCGGAACAGGTGCTGGTCGTGCTGGACATCGACAACACGCTGCTGGCGATGGAGCAGGACCTCGGGTCTGACCAGTGGTATTCCTGGCAGGAGGATCTCGAGGCCGAAAACCCATGCAGCCCCCTGCTCGTCGGCGACCGCCTGGAAGTCCAGGGCGCGCTGTACTTCGCGAGCGCCATGCGGCCGACACAGCCGGACGCCGCTGCGCAGGTCGCGCGGCTGCAGGAGGCTGGGCTCAAGGTCATTGTACTGACGGCGCGGGGACCGGGCTTCCGGCTCGCGACCTTCCGCGAGTTGCGTCGCAATGGCTTCAACTTCTGGCCAAACGCCTGGCCGCCGCAGCAAGGATTTCCCGAGCCCTTCATTCCGGAAGGCGGGACCCGACACGCGGTCTACGAGGACGGCGTGATCTTCGCCTCCGGCCAGGACAAGGGCCTGACGCTGAAGTCCGTCCTGGACCTATCCGGACAGCCCTATCCTGCCCTGATCGTGATGGCGGACGACAAGCAGGCCAACCTGAACCAGGTGATGTCGGCCTTCTCATGGTCCGGCACCAAGGTCCACGCCTGGCGTTACACGCGCGAGGACGACACCGTCGAGGCCTTCGACCCCGACAAGGCGGCCACGCTGTGGAGCGAATTGAAGCCGCCGCTGGAGCAGATCCAGAAACTGCTGGGGCCGGACAACTACACGCTGTCACCGGAAGCCATGCGCGAGGCCTGCGCGCCGGCGAACTGACCGACGCCGCGAACCGCGCTCAGCAGATCCGCGGCAGCGGATCCTCTTCGAGGTCTTCCAGGATGCGTTCGCCGCCGATTGACGTTTCCAGCACGATGCGCGGCGGCCCCTCCTCGATAACACCGATGACCGCCGCACCGTCGCCATTGGCCGACCCCCCCCAGCATGCAGCGAGTTGGTCGGCGAACTCCGGCGCGACCACGGCGACCACACGGCCTTCGCAGGCCAGGTACCAGGGGTCGTAGCCCAGCATCTCGCAGACCATCTGCACCGACTCCCGCACCGGCACGGCCGTCTCCCGCAACCGCACCGTGACGCCGGCATGCCGGGAGATTTCCCAGGCCACGCCGGCCAGCCCGGCGCGGGTGGGATCACGCATGAAGCGCAAGCCGCCCAGTTGCATCGCCATGCGGGCCAGTTCGATGACGTTGCCGCAGTCGGAACGCACCTCGCCGCTGATCTCGAAATCCTCGCGCGCCAGCAGCACCGCGATACCGTGGTCGCCGATCGGCCCGCTGACCACGACCGCATCACCGGGCTGGATGAGATGCAGGCCAAGGTCGGTTCCCGCGGGCCGCAGGCCGACACCGGTGGTCGCCAGGTAGAGCCCACCGCCCTCGCCCCTTGGCAAAACCTTGGTGTCGCCCGCCACCACCTGCACACCGGCGGCCTGCGCCGCGGCTCCCAGGCTCTTCACGATGCGCTCCAGCGTGGCGATCTCCAGCCCCTCCTCGATGAAAGCATTCAGGGACAGGTAGCGGGGGATCGCCCCGGCCACGGCCAGGTCGTTGACGGTGCCGTTGACCGCCAACGAGCCGATGTCGCCGCCGGGAAACTCCAGCGGCTGCACGATGAAGCCGTCGGTGGTCATGTAAGGTTCGCCGCCGCCGTCCAGCGCGAT
>JAPHSB010000506.1 GCA_026193295.1 Lysobacterales bacterium | reverse complement strand
CCCGGGTGTCCGTGCCGGGCCTGGTGACGTTCACCCTGCTGACGGTCGTGGGCATGGCGGCCTGGTCCGGCATACTGACGATTCGTTCGGTCGTTTGGCGGGCCAACTATCCGCGGCGCTGGCGTGGGCATGTCACCGCGCGGATTTCGCAGTTGGCCGCGCTGCTGACGGCCGGATTCAGCGCACTGGTGGGGTTTGCGATCCAGACGGATGGCGCGGCGTGGCGCATCTTGTTCCCTGCCGCCGCGCTCTGTGCCGTGGCCGGCAGCCTGGTTTACCGGCGCTCGCGCGTCCGCCGACACCGGCACCTGATGCAGGCGGAGCAGTCGCGCACGCAGAGCCAGGGCGGCCGTATCCGTTTTCGCTCCATGGGGGGCATCCTGCGGTCCAATCGGGACTTTCGCAATTACATGCTGGGCATGATGGTGTTCGGCAGCGGCAACCTGATGGTCGTGGCCATGCTGATCGTGCTGATGCACGATCAACTCGGGCTCGATCGCCTTACGCAGGTCCTGATCACGTCGTCCCTGCCGATCCTCGTGCTGTGCCTGAGCGTGCGGAGTTGGGCAAAGGTCCTGGACCGCCGCCACATCATCTCCTATCGCGCTGTGCACAGCTGGACGTTCGTGGCTGCGAATGCCTTTTTCGCTATGGCGTTCATTGGCAGCATGCCGCAACTGCTATGGGTCGGCGCCGTGCTGCTGGGACTGGCCTGGGGCGGGGGACACCTGGGATGGAACCTGGGTCACAACGACTTCGCTGACGATGCGGACTCCTCGCTCTACATGGCGACCCATGTCTGGTTGACCGGTTTGCGCGGGCTGGTGATGCCGGTTTTCGGCGTGGTGTTCATCCACTACCTGGAGTCACGAGTACCGGGTCACGGTGCGTTTGCAATGTTGCTGCCTCTCAGCCTCACGCTGGCGGGCTGGGGCTGGTTTATCCGGCTGCACCGGAACTTGCAGAAAAGGCTGGCGCAACAGGCCGCCTAGGCGAAGTTTTTCCAGCCAATGGCGATCCAGGACGTACCGGTCAACAGCAGGCAGATCAGCACGGCTGCCGATCCCATGTCCTTGGCCAGGCCCGAAAGTTCATGGAGCTCATGACCGATGCGGTCGACCACGTTTTCGACCGCTGAGTTAAGCAGTTCGACGATCAGCAGCAAAAACAGCGGCGTGACCAGCAGCAGCCACTGCTCGATGGATTTCGCGACAGGCAACGACAACGGTAGCAGCACAAGGACCAGCAGGACTTCCTGCCGGAACGCGGCCTCGTTCCGCCAGCAGGCGCGGATGCCCTTGATGGAGTATCGGGTTGCATCTGAAAGGCGGGACAGCCCGGTTTTACCGGGTTTCACGGTCGCGCATCCGACTTCACGTACAGGCCGTCGAACAATACGCTCCAGCTGCCGCCCTCATCCTGGCTGGCTTCCCACAACTGGCGCACGCTGCCGTCGGCATTCGGGGTCCAGCTGATACGATGCAGCGCCGTGCCGCCGTTCTGCGCCGGTCGCGTCCCGCTGAGCACCATGCTGCCGTCGACCAGGCCGCCGTCCAGCTGCAACAGCGTGCCGCTGGCGTCCACCCAGGTCTGGTGCCACTTGCCGGTGGCCTGATCGTAGATATTGAAGCTGCTGCCGCTGATGCCGCCGGCGCCGGCTCCCTGCCAGTTCTCCTGAAGCGCACAACCGCCGTGCACCGTGTGGATGGAGTTGGTGCCGGCGACCTGTTCACCGGCGGTGACGTTCCAGTCACCGATCCAGAAATCGAACTGCCGGTACTCGGGGGCGTCGCAGGGGCCGGCCGCCGGCCCTGCGGGGGCATCCTCCTGGGCCGCCAGGGCCAGGGGTATCAAGAGCATTAACAGGGTTAAGGCTTTCATTGCGCTTTCCTCCACGGAAACAGGCCCTGGGGCCATTCATGCTAACATTCGCTGTTGAATTGGAGCCAACATTATGCAAGCCGTTGAAGTGATGCGGAACCCGCTTTGTGACACCGGCCGGGCCTCTCGCCTTCCGGACTTTGCCGCGATCCGTCCCAGGCACGTCATCCCGGCGCTCGAGCAACTGCTGGAAGCCTACCGGCAAGGCGTCGAGGAGCAGATTGCCACGTGCAGCGAGCCGGACTGGTCAATAGTGGAAAGGGAAGTCGACTGGGCGGATGCCCTGGCCCGGGCCTGGTCGCCCGTGTCGCATCTGAAGGCGGTGGCCGACAACGCGGCTCTGCGCAAGGTCTACAACCAGGGACTTGAGCTGCTGACCCGGCACGAGAACTGGCGGCAGCACCACAAGGGGATTTACCGCGCTTACCGGGCACTCAGGGACTCGGCCGGGTTCGCGAGCCTGAGCGAGCCGCAGCGGCGCATCATCGAGATGGAGTTGCGCGACTTTCACCTGGAAGGCGTGGACCTCAGCGACGAGGACCAGGGCAGCTATCGCGAACTGGTCATGCGCCTGAGCGCCCTCGGTTCAAAGTTCGCAGAAAACCTGCTGGACGCTACCCATGCGTGGACCAGGCAGCTGGCGGACGAAGAGAGCCTCCAGGGTCTGCCCAAGGCCGATCGCAAGCTGCTGGCCGGCATCGCGAAATCGCACGGCAAAGACGGCTGGATGATCGACCTCGGCGAGCCGGCCTACAAGGCCATCATGACCCATGCGGATGATCGCGCCCTGAGGCGCGAGGTTTACACTGCCTATGTGACGCGCGCTTCGGACCAGGGTCCGTCCTCCGGGCAGTGGGACAACGGGCCGCTGATTCTGGAAATGCTGGATTTGAGATACCGCTTGGCCCGCCTGCTCGGCTTCGACAACTGGGTCGAGTACTCATTGTCCCGCAGGATGGCCGAATCGCCGGCAGAAGTGCTCTCGTTCCTGCAGGAGCTCGCGGATAAAGCGAAGCCGGCGGCGCACCAGCAATTCACAGAGCTCGAGGATTTTGCCCGCGAACAGGGGGCGGAGGTGCCGCTGGAAGCATGGGATGTTGCGTATTGGTCGGAGCGCTACCGCCAGGCTGAACTGCAGCTGTCCGACGAGGAACTGAAGCCGTACTTTCCGCTGGACAACATGCTCGACGCGCTCCGGCACCTGTCGAGCTGCCTGTTCGGCGTGCACCTGGTGAACGACGATACAGTTGCCACCTGGCATCCGGACGTGCGCTTCTTCTGGCTGGAAGATACGGACGGCAGCCGCTTTGCCGGGATTTTCATGGACCTGTTTTCCCGCAAGGGCAAGCGCGGCGGCGCGTGGATGGACGTGTGCCTGTCGCGCCGCAAGCTGAGGGGCGAAATCCAGCCGCCGGTGGCCTACCTGACCTGCAATTTCGCCCCGCCCGCGGGCAAGCAGCCCAGCCTGCTGACGCACCACGACGTGCAGACCCTGTTTCACGAGTATGGGCACTGCCTGCATCACCTGCTGACCGAGATTGACTGGCCCCAGGTGAACGGCATCAGCAATGTCGAATGGGATGCGGTGGAACTGCCGAGCCAGCTGCTCGAAAACTGGTGCTGGGAGGATCCGGTCCTGTCGACCTACGCACGTCACTACAAGACGGGAGAGCAAATGCCGGAAAATTTGAAATCCCGGCTGTTGCGCTCACACCGCTTCCAGAAAGCGCTGACGCTGGTCAGGCAACTGGAGTACGGGTTGTGCGATCTGCGCCTGCACCTGGAATATGACCCCGAAAAACCGCTTGACCCAACGGCATTGCTGCACAGGATTCGGAGCGAGCTCGAAGTCGTACATGTGCCGGAATGGAATCGCTTCCTGAACAGCTTCAGCCATATTTTTGGCGGGGGTTATTCGGCGGGCTACTACAGTTACCTGTGGGCGGAGGAACTCGCCGCCGACGCCTGGGGCCGCTTCCGCGAAGAGGGCGTGCTGTCTCCGGATGTCGGCCAGGCCCTGAGAAAAGAGATTCTCGCCGTCGGTTCATCGCGGCCGGCCATTGATTCGTTCAAGGCCTTCCGCGGCCGCTCGCCGGCAGCGGAGCCATTGTTGGAATCGTATGGGTTACTGTAGGAGCGAACATCGTTCGCGATCGTTTGTGCATTCAATGAAGGTCCCGGGTACGTTGGTGCCAGAAAATGCACGAGAGGAACAGACATGCTGAAAATCGCTTCCTGGAACGTCAACTCGCTGAACGTCCGCCTGCCCCATGTGCTGGCCTGGACCGCGGCCGCCCGGCCCGATGTGCTGGCGCTGCAGGAAACCAAGCTGACCGATGACCGGTTTCCAGCCGAAGAACTGAAGGAAGCGGGGTACCAGTCGGTATTCTCCGGCCAGAAAACCTATAACGGGGTTGCGATTCTCAGCCGGGAAGCCGCCACCGACCCGGTCACCGACATTCCGGGGCTGGACGACCACCAGCGGCGTATCCTCGCTGCGACGGTGGGCGGCGTACGCATCGTCAACCTCTATGTCGTCAACGGCAGCGAGGTCGGTTCGGAAAAGTTCGACTACAAGCTTCACTGGCTCGATCGCGTCACGAACTGGCTGGCGACGGAACTCGAACAGCACGAAAACGTCGTAGTGCTGGGTGATTTCAACATCGCGCCCGAGGACCGGGACGTCTACGACCCGGAAGCCTGGCGGGAAAAAATCCTCTGCAGCACGCTGGAGCGCGAGGCTTTGCAGCGCATTCTGGCGCTCGGTCTGCAGGACACTTTTCGCCTGTTCGAGCAGGAGGACGGGGTGTTCAGCTGGTGGGACTACCGGATGAACATGTTCCGCCGCAAGCTGGGCCTGCGCATCGACCTGGTGCTGGCTTCCGCTGCGCTGGCGAAACGCTGTGCGGCCAGCTATATCGACATCGAACCCCGGCGCCAGGAACGCCCGTCCGACCATGCCCCCGCCGTGGCGGAATTCGCACTTTAGCAGCGGACCCACTCGCGAACCCGGGATGAAACTATCCGTCGTCATCCCCTGCTACAACGAGATCGGGACGCTTCGCGAGGTGCTGAACTCAGTCATCGATGCCCCGGGGCCCGAAAAAGAAATCATTGTCGTCGACGACGGCTCCACCGACGGCACGCGGCAACTGCTGGAGCAGGACGTTGACGGAAAGCTGGCGCGCGTCATCTACCTGGAACACAACCAGGGCAAAGGCGCAGCCCTGAGGGCCGGGTTCGCGGTGGCGACCGGCGAGATCATCATTGTCCAGGACGCCGATCTCGAGTATGACCCGCGCGACTACCCGGCCCTGATTGAGCCCATCATCGATGACCGGGCGGACGTCGTGTACGGCTCCCGGTTCATGGGCCAACGTCCCCATCGCGTGCTCTATTTCTGGCACCGGATGGGCAATGGATTGCTCACCTTGCTGTCCAACATGCTCACCAACCTGAACCTCACGGATATCGAAACCGGCTACAAGGCGTTTCGCCGCGAAGTGATCCAGTCCATCCATATCGAGGAAAACCGGTTCGGCTTCGAGCCGGAAATCACCGCCAAGGTCGCGCGCGGCCGGTACCGCATTTACGAGGTGGGTATCGGCTATTTCGGTCGTACCTATATGGAGGGCAAAAAGATCGGCTGGAAAGACGGCCTGTGGGCCGTCTGGTGCATTCTGAAATACAACCTCAGGCGCTGAAAGCGGATCCTCCGTGGGTTGCTGCTCATTTGACCTCGAGCTGTCGATCTTCATAGTCGGGTTCGGGAAACGGGCTGCCCACTCCGACCTGCCGGCCAT
>JAPHSB010000435.1 GCA_026193295.1 Lysobacterales bacterium | reverse complement strand
ATGATGGAGCCGCCGTAGACGACCAGGCCGGGAATGTTCATGCGCGCCAGCGCCATCGCGCCGGCCGGGATGGTCTTGTCGCAGCCGACCAGCACCACCCCGCCGTCCAGGCAGTGGCCGCGGGTGACCAGTTCGACCGAGTCGGCCACCAGCTCGCGCGACATCAGCGAGCAGCGCATGCCTTCGGAGCCCATCGAGATGCCGTCGGTTACAACGATGCTGCCGAATTCCACCGGCGTGCCACCAGCCGCGCGGATGCCTTCCTTCAGCGGCTCGGCCAGGTCACGCAGGTGCATGTTGCAGGGCGTTACGTCCGACCAGGTATTGACCACCGCGATCATCGGCCGGTTGATCTGCTCGTCGTCGAGGCCGGTAGCGCGGAGCATGGCGCGGGCGGGCGCCCGGTCCGGTCCTTTCTTGATCTGGTCGCTCTTCATTTGTCTTGTTTCCGCCATTGTGAAAAAAAAACCCGCAATCTTCGTTGCGGGTTTCTCCAGGTTTCTTGCTGCCTAACTTAACCTGCACCCGCTCCCAATCTCAGAAGAAGAGCCAGAAGGGAACCCAGCAGGAGGAGATCCCGGGTCAGGTTGATAGCGCGCGGCGAGAAGCCACCGAAAGCCCGGTGAGCCGCTTTGACCGTATCTGTTCCGCGCACGTACATAGGGCCGGATCAAACCATAGGGTCCTGAGTCGTGTCAACACATTTTTCCCGTCAGCGATTGGTCACATCGGATGATTACAATCAATCGCTTACCCGCGCTAATCTAGTAGTCTTCCCAAAACAGGACTATCGAGCGCCATCGTGACGACACGCATTCTCTTCCTGTGCACCGGCAACTCCTGCCGCTCCCAGATGGCCGAAGGCTGGGCGCGTTCGCTGGGCGGAGACGAATTCGCGGTCGAGTCGGCCGGTATCGAGGCCCATGGCAAGAACCCACGAGCGATTGCCGTGATGGCGGAGTCGGGCGTCGACATCTCGGGCCAGGAGTCGACGGTCGTCAGTGACGACATGCTGCAGCGAGCGGACGTCGTGGTTACCGTCTGCGGTCACGCCGATGAGATGTGCCCGGCTTTGCCGAACGGCGTGCGCAAGCTGCACTGGCCATTGCCGGATCCGGCGAAGGCAACCGGGACCGAGGAAGAAATCATGACAGCCTTCCGGGCCACGCGCGACGAAGTGGAGCGGCGCGTTCGCGAACTGCTGAACGGGTTGTAGGACCGAATTCATTCGGGAAATGTCTGCCTCCAAGGGAGGTACCGGGTGTCCCGGTGCAGGACCGTAGCCCGCCGGGAGCGGGCTTCGAGCGACCAGGGATGGCTTGAGCGCGTCCTGAACCGGGACACCCGGTACCGAACCATGGACACAAGCGCGATCCCGAATGAATTCGGTCCTACGGCAACCGGCTTCTGCCTGAGAGAAACAGATGAACAGAACCAAAACACACACCGACAGCCGGCATACTTCCGCGGCCATGCCGTTCTTCGAACGCTACCTGAGCCTTTGGGTTGCCCTCTGTATCGTCGTTGGCATCGCGCTGGGGCACTTCGTCCCCGGGGTCTTCGGGGCCCTGGGCGCGATGGAAATCGCGCGGGTCAACCTGCCGGTGGCGGTGCTGATCTGGCTGATGATCCTGCCGATGCTGCTGAAGATCGACTTCCAGTCGCTGCGCGAAGTCCGCCGGCACTGGAAAGGCGTCGGTGTCACGCTGTTCATCAACTGGGCGGTGAAGCCGTTTTCCATGGCGCTGCTGGCCTGGATTTTCGTTCGCCACCTGTTCGCGGACTGGCTGCCGGCGGAGCAGCTGGACAGCTACATCGCCGGTCTGATCCTGTTGGCTGCTGCGCCCTGCACGGCCATGGTGTTCGTCTGGAGCAACCTGAGCAATGGCCATCCCGGCTTCACCCTGTCCCAGGTCGCCCTGAACGACGTCATCATGGTGTTCGCCTTCGCACCCATCGTCGCCCTGTTGCTGGGGATCGCGTCGATCACGGTCCCCTGGGAAACCCTGCTGCTGTCCGTCGTGCTGTATATCGTGCTGCCGGTCGTGGCCGCGGCGCTCTGGCGGCGCTGGCTGATGCGGGGCGGTAAGGGCGAGGCGCGCCTGCAAACGCTGTTGCAGCGCCTGCATCCCGTCTCGCTGTCGGCCCTGCTGATTACCCT
>JAPHSB010000105.1 GCA_026193295.1 Lysobacterales bacterium | reverse complement strand
GACATGAACCTGCTGCTCAACATCATCTGGCTGATCTTCGGCGGCTTCATCATCGTGCTCGGCTACCTGCTCGGCGCAATCCTGCTCTGCATCACGATCATCGGCATCCCTTTCGGCATCCAGTGTTTCAAGCTCGCGGGGCTGGCGCTGGCGCCGTTCGGGCGCGAAGTCCGCGAGAAGGAACCGCCCAGCGGCGCACTCGCGGTGATCATGAACATCATCTGGATCATCCTGCCCGGGCTGGAGCTGGCCGTGATGCACCTGTTACTGGCAGTCGCCTTTGCGATTACCATTATCGGCTTGCCGATCGCCGCCCAGCACCTGAAGATGACCCGTCTGGCGCTTTTGCCGTTCGGCTTCGAAGTGCGGGAGCGTTTCTGATGGCGCACTGGCCCTGGTCGGAACTGATCTCGGACTGGTTCGCGGACACGCTCGACAGCCCGCTGGCGATCCCCGACCGCCAGGGCTGGTGGTTCAGGGCGGATCCGGAACGCGACGCCGCCCTGGAGGAAAAGTACGGCAAGCTCGTCGAGCAGTGCGCCGCAGGCCACCTGTACCGCTGGCTGGACCAGCCGGAAGGCCGTCTCGCCCTGGTGATCGCGCTGGACCAGCTGCCGCGCAACCTGTTCCGCGGCAGCCCTCGTGCCTTCGCCTATGATGCGCGGACCGCCGCCTGGTGCCTGGCCGCAGTGCACACCGGCCAGGACCGGCTGTTGCAACCGATCCAACGTGCCTTCCTTTACATGCCATTGCAGCATTTCGAAGACCTGCAGGCCCAGGAGACCGGGGTGCAACTGTACGAGCGACTGGCCAGGGAAAACGCCGAGTGGCCGGTTTTCACAAACGAATTTCTCTCTTTCGCGAGAATTCACCTTGAGATCATTGCGCGATTTGGACGTTTTCCCCACCGCAACCGCGTTCTTGGTCGTGAAAACACGCCGCAAGAAGCCGAATACCTGGGCGGGGATGCCCCCCGCTTTGGACAGTAGATCCCGAAGTTGTTGTCTGTACCGAATCAAACCATTTTCTGAAGGACCGGGCGAATGGGCAAACCAAATCAATCGCGGAGCATGGCCAGCCATCTGGAAGCCATCGCGAACAGCACGACGGATGCGCTGATCGCGATCGACCATGCGGGAGCTGTCATTTCGTGGAACCGTGCCGCCGAATCGATATTTGGCTACTCCGCCGGGGAGATGATCGGGAAATCATTACACGCCATCATTCCAAAGCGGTTTCATGGGGCGCACGACCAGGGGCTCGAGCGGGTTAATTCCGGCGGCGAGCAGCACGTCATCGGCCACGCCGTACAGCTCGCGGGCCGGCGCAAAGACGGCACCGAGTTTCCGATTGAGCTGACCCTTTCGCAGTGGATGGCGGGCGATCGGAATCACTACGGAGGCATCATCCGGGACATATCCGAACGGGTAAGCATGGAGGAAGAGCTGCGCACGTCCGAGGCACGCATGCGCTCGATCATGGAAACAGCCAATGACGCAATCATTACCGCAGATTCCAGCGGCTTCATACTGTCGTGGAACGCCGCAGCCAAGGCCATCTTCGGATATGAACCGGATGAAGTTATCGGCCAATCGCTGACCCTCATAGTTCCCGATGAATTCAAGTCTGCGCATGAGCAGGGTATCGATCGGGTCTCGGGCGGCGGCAAAACCCACGTGATGGGCAAGACGGTCGAGCTGTCGGGGCTGCACAAGGATGGCACGCTGATTCCCGTGGAGTTGTCCTTGTCGACCTGGCTGATCGGCGACGACCGCTTTTACGGTGGCATCATCCGTGATATCACGGAGCGCAAACAGAATGAACTCAAGCTGAAAGCCCAGCAGAAGAAACTGGAAAGCCGGGCCCGCTCCCTGACCAGGCTCAATGCAGAAGTAAAGTCGAAAAACGAGCAGTTGCAGGCGCTCTCCAACAAGCTGGCCAAGTACCTCTCGCGGCAGGTCTACAAGAACATTTTCGAAGGCAAGTCCGACGTCAAGATCGAATCCTATCGCAAGAAGCTCACCATCTTCTTCTCCGACATCCAGGGATTCACCGAGCTGACCGACCGGGTCGAATCGGAGGTGCTGACCGGCGCTCTCAACAAGTATCTCAACGAAATGTCGAAGATTGCCTTGGACCACGGCGGCACCATCGACAAGTACATCGGGGATGCGATCATGATCTTCTTCGGTGACCCGGAAACCCTCGGGGAGAAGGAAGATGCCATCGCCTGCGTGAAGATGGCGATCGCCATGAAGAAGAAACTCGCGGCCATGCGGCGGGAATGGGACGTGCTGGGCGTCACCACCCCCTTGCATGTGCGGATGGGCATCAACACGGGATTCTGCACGGTCGGCAACTTTGGTTCCGAGGAGCGGCTCGATTACACCATCGTCGGCGGTTCGGTGAATCTCGCCAGCAGGCTGGAATCAGCTGCAGAAGTTGATGAAATACTGATTTCGGAAGATACCTTCTCGCTGATCAAAGACGTCATTGCCTGCAAACCAAAGAAGAAAATCGAGGTGAAGGGGATCGCCTACCCGGTCATGACCTATACGGTGCTCGACCTGATCGAAACCCTGCAGGAAGAACGCGAGCACATCAAGGCCCGCCTGAAAGGATTCAATTTGTCCATTGACTTCGACAAGCTGAACTACGCGGACAAACTCTACGCGCGCGAAATGCTGCAAAAGGCAATGTCCAAACTGGGTCCAGAAACCGAAGACTGAGCGTGGCCCACGCTCGGAAGGACGACCGGGCATCCTCTCGGCAGCCCGCGCATCCAGCGATGCGGCAAATCGTCAACCATTCTGACAAATTGGGGCACTTCCGGTCGTTTCGGCCGCCACGGCAATTCTGGTTAACTAATTGATTTAAATACTATAAGGGCTAATCTGGATTGATCTGGCCCGTTTCTTGTATTTATCTAAGTGAAGTCGCTGACTGGATTAATGGATTAAACGAGGCGCTTCTTCCGGGTAACCGGAGCAAGCGCCTCTCAGCAAGGAGCACGGGAGTCAGATCATGAAAACTGCGCTAACAGACGTAATCAAAGCCGGCTTCGCAATGGTTGCCGGGTGGACAGTCGCAGGCTGGTTGCTCTTGGGCTTGATCGGTTTGTTCTCACTGATCGGCTAAGGAACCGAACTCATCCGGATGGCCGGCCGCTGGCAGAGGTCATCCTTCTTTCCACGGCGCCACCTTGAGCAGCATCAACATACCGGGCACGGCGACCGCCGTGCACAGCAGGAAGAAATTGGTGTAACCCATCGCCTCGATCAGGAAGCCGGTGCTGGCATTGGCGAATGTCCGCGGCACGGCAATGAAACTCGTGAACAGCGCGAACTGGGTGGCCGTGAAGGCCCGGCTGGTTTCGCGCGCAATGTAGGCCGTCAGCGCCACAGTTCCTAATCCGACACCGAGATACTCGGCGCTAACCACCATGAAGAGGCCGGAGGGGTTGTGGCCGACGACGCTCAGCCAGGCAAAGCCCAGGATCGTGATGAGCTGTACGAAGCCGAACAACCACAGGGCGCGGTTGATGCTCATCTTCAGCATGGCGATGCCGCCGATCACAGAACCGGCAATGACCGACCACAGCGCCGCCGCCTTGGCGATCGTGCCGATCTCGGTACGGCTGAATCCCATGTCCAGGTAAAACGGGGTAGCCAAGGCCGTGGCCATGTTGTCACCCAGCTTATAGAGGAACATGAACGCCAGAATGGCGAGCGCAGCGGGCACGCCGTCGCGCCGGAAGAACTCGCGAAATGGTTCGATCACGGCCTCGCGCAAGCTGTGAGGCGCCAGGCTGTCGTCGCTGACCTCGCGGATCACCAGGGTCGTTATCACGCCCACCAGCATGAAGCTCGCCGTCACCCAGTAAACGGTGGTCCAGGGCAGGAAATCTGACAGAATCAGCGCCAGCGAGCCCGGTACCAGCGACGACAGGCGGTAGGCATTGATGAAAAATGAGTTGCCGGTACCCAGCTCATCGTCGGCCAGCAACTCCCGTCGATAGGCGTCGATCACGATGTCCTGGCTGGCCGAAAACAGGGCAACGACGAACACCAGGGCGATGATGGCCTGCAGCGACTCCCGCGGGTCGAACAGTCCCAGCATGCCGATGGCCCCCAGCAAGGCCAGCTGCGTGATCAACGCCCAACCGCGCCGGCGGCCCAGGAACGGAAGCGCGAAGCGGTCCATCAGTGGCGACCACAGGAATTTCCAGGTGTAAGGCAAGGCCACCAGCGAGAACAGGCCGATAGTCGCCAGGTCCACGCCGTTGCTGCGCAGCCAGGCCGGCACGAGTTGGATCAGCACGTACAGCGGCATTCCGGAGCTGAAGCCGATAAAGATGCAGATCAGCATCCGGCGGCTGAACAGGATCTCTGTCCAGCGGCGCGGTGACGCCTGCGTTGACAATTCACCCACGGAGCGGTGGGTCCAGGTCGTAATCCATGATCAACGGCGCATGGTCCGAAAAGCGCTGCTCCCTGTAAATCTCAGCGCGGGTCGCCTGGTCGGCGACGGTGGGCGTCGTCACCTGGTAATCGATGCGCCAACCGGTATTGTTGTCCCAGGCCCGCCCCCGGTTCGACCACCAGGTGTATTGTTCCTCGCGCGGATCGACTTGGCGAAAGGCGTCCGCCATGCCTACCGGACCAAACAACTGGTCCATCCAGGCCCGTTCCTCGGGCAGGAACCCCGAGCTCTTGAGATTGCCCCGCCAGTTCTTGATATCGATCTTCCTGTGCGCGATGTTCCAATCGCCGCAGATGATGTACTGACGGCCATCACCAGCCATCCCGGCCAGCAATGGTTGCAGGTAGTCCATGCACTGGAATTTGACCTGCTGACGCTCTTCCTTGGATGAGCCGGAAGGCAGGTACAGCGAAACGACCGACAGCTCACCGAAATCGGCCTGGAGCCAGCGCCCTTCGCTGTCCATCACGTCCCAACCCAGGCCGTAGTGCACGCGATCCGGCTGATGCCGAGAATAGATCGCCACGCCACTGTAGCCCTTGCGCACCGCGTCGTGATAGTAGACATGGTAGCCGGGGGGAAAGAAATGGCGATCGCCCAGCTGGGGGTGTTGCGCCTTGGTTTCCTGGATGCAGACCACGTCGGCGTCCTGGCGGTGCATCCAATCGAAAAAGCCCTTGCTGGCGGCAGCCCGAATGCCATTGGCATTCAGCGTGATGATGCGCATTCCCGCGGTGCTCCCGGAATCCTGATAGTTGAGGTCAGATCTGAATTGTGGGCCAGCATAGCAAATTTTTGGCATACTAATTATCGGACCCCGGGCCACCCGGGGTTGCCAAGGGAGCATGGAAGCGCGATTCGATGACGCAGGACTACAAAAGCCGTTTTTTTGAGCTGGCCTTGAACAAAGGCAACCTCAGGTTCGGCAGCTTCACGCTCAAGTCGGGGCGTGTCAGCCCGTATTTCTTCAACGCCGGCGGGTTCGACGATGGCGCCTCGTTGGCTGGCCTCGCTCAGTGTTATGCGGACGCGATACTGCAGTCCGGCGTCGCGTTTGACATGCTGTTCGGACCGGCCTACAAGGGCATCCCGCTGGCCGCCGCAACTGCCGTCGCACTGCATACCGGCCATCGGCGGAATGTCCCGTTCGCCTTCAACAGGAAGGAAGTAAAGGACCATGGAGAGGGCGGCACCATCGTTGGAGCGCCACTGGCCGGCAGGGTGCTGATCATCGACGACGTCATCTCCGCCGGCACCTCGGTGCGGGAATCGATCAACACCATTCGTGTGGCCGGCGCCGAACCCGCCGGCATTGCCATCGCACTCGATCGGCAGGAGCGCGGCAGCGGAGCACGCTCGGCCGCGCAGGAAGTCAACACCGAATTCGGCATACCCTGCATCTCGATCGCGGGGCTGGACGATCTGATCCGGCACCTCGCCGCGCAGCCGCAGGAAAGAGTCGATGTTCAGGCCATTCAGGATTACAGGGAACGTTATGGAAGCCAGACTTAAATCAGCAATCTTTGCATCGATCGCCGGCGCTCTGCTCGTTGCCGCGGTGTGGGCGACCCCGGCCGGCGCCGCGGAAGTCTACCGCTGGGTGGATGAAAACGGCGAGGTCCACTACAGCGAGTCGCTGCCACCGGATTACAAGGACAGTGGCTTCGACGTCCTCAATCGGCAGGGCATCGTGACCGATGAAGATCAGACCCTGACGCCCAAGCCACCGCCGCCGAAAGTGCCGACAAAGGACGAGCCGCAAGAGCTTCCGCGCGACGCCTCCGGCCTGCCCCGGCCCAAGGCCCTGTACTCGGAAACCGAATTGCAGCAGCGCATGGACAATTTCCTGATGCTGCGCTACGAGTCCGAACAGGAAATCGTCGACGCGATGAACGTGGAGATCAAGCAGCTGAACTACGATCGCCGTCTGCTCGAAGGATCTCGCGCCAGCATGAACGAGGCCTACCGCGGGCAAATCCGGGTTGCGGCCGAGCGGCAGCGCGCCGGCCTGCCGGTTGAAGCGGCAACGACCCATGAAGTCAAAAAGCTGCGCAATGCCCTGGCCGCCAACTCGGGGTCACTGGCCGGCCTGCGACAGCGGGAGGACTCCATCCGCGAGGATTTCGACAAACAGCTGAGCCGTTACCGGTACCTGATAGAAACCTGGTCCGAGGAATCCCCGGACAGCTGAGGTGTATACCCGCTGCCCCGGTTGTCACACGGTTCACCCGGTCAACGCCGCGCTGCTGGTGGTCGACGCCGGGCGTTACCGCTGCGGTAAATGCAACAAGGTCAGCAGCGCACTGGAATCGCTGTTCGATGAGTGGCCGCAAGCCGGTGCGAAGCCACCACAGCCCGGCGAGATGCCGGTACTGGGCCTGTCGCTCGACCTGGAGCGGGCTGCGCAATCCCGGCAAGCACCCACCGGCGCCGGCCTGGGCGATTCCGATGCCGAGGGTGCGGCAGCGACCGGCGGCGGTTGGCGGTGGCTCGCACGAACGGCCTGGATAGCCGGCGCGATCGTGGTGCTGGCAGTGGCAACCTGGCAATGGGCAGAATTCCAGGGCAAGCCACTGCTGGAGCGCCCTGAAGTCGAATCCACCCTCGTACGCCTGGGCCTGCGTCAACCGCCACCGGCCAAACCCTTCCGTGACCTCGAGCGAATCCACCTGGTCAACCGGGAGCTGACCAGCCACCCTTACCTGCCGGGCCACTTGCGTCTGAGCGCCACCATCGTAAACCGGGCAGCGAGAATCCAGCCCTACCCGGCTATTGAAGTAACCCTGCTCAACGCCACCGGCGAGGTGGTTCTGCGTCAGCGCTTCGCCCCATCGGACTTCCTCGACCCCGAAAGCGCACCGGGCGCCGGCATGGTGCCGCAGGCCTATCTCCCGCTGGTCCTCGACCTCGTGGACCCCGGCGTGCAGGCTGTTGGCTTCGAGTTGGAATTCAGGTGACGGCCCGTGTTTTCCAACCGCCCTGTTCGCACATTCGCCGTCCGATGTGTTAGGGTTACAGGTTCCGATGACGCCTTAGATTTTTGGGCAAAACAGGCCCCGGACTGGTCCTTGAAGAGCACGTAAAAATGAAAAAATCTGCCTCAGAAGCGGATAATCCGATACCCCTCCGACAAAATGTTCAAACAGCCATTCGCCGTTACCTGGAGGACATGGGCCAGTCCCAACCCGAGTGTCTGTATCGCGTGCTGATGGCCGAAGTCGAACCACCCCTGATCGAAGAAGTCCTGCGCTATACCAACGGCAACCAGTCGCAGACCGCGAAGATCCTCGGCATGACCCGCAATACGTTACGGGCCAAATTGGACCGTTACGACATTCCGGTAACCAACGGCAGGTACTGAGAACAGCGCATGAACACCCCTCCCGCACCCGGCAGTGCGTTCGCACTGATCAGTGTCTCGGACAAAACCGGCATCGTGGAGTTCGCCACGCAGCTGGTTGCCATGGGTTTTGCCCTGCTGAGCACCGGCGGCACGGCCAGGACACTGAGCGAGGCCGGCCTGCCGGTCACCGAGGTTTCCGACTACACCGGCTCCCCAGAGATCATGGGGGGGCGGGTCAAGACGCTGCACCCCCGGATCCACGGCGGCCTGCTCGGCCGCGCAGGCGAGGATGACGCGGTGATGTCTGCACAGGATATTCCTCGCATCGACCTGGCGGTGATCAACCTGTACCCCTTCGAGGCGGTCACCGGCCAGCCCGGTTGCAGTTTCGAGGACGCTATCGAGAACATCGATATCGGCGGTCCGGCGATGGTCCGCGCAGCCGCCAAAAACCATGCCCGCGTATCGGTAGTCGTAGACCCCGCCGATTATGCAGTGGTGACAGATGAACTGTTATCAAGCGGCTCGGTTTGCGCAGCCACGCGGTTCAGACTGGCCAGCAAGGCGTTTGCGCATACTGCCCGGTATG
>JAPHSB010000139.1 GCA_026193295.1 Lysobacterales bacterium | reverse complement strand
TCTGCGCCGGCGTATCGCGCCGCCGTCATCGTGATGGACCGGGCGAAACTCGCGAACCTGCGGCGTCGCGAGGATTCCACATTCAGCGCGAACACGGCGCGCTCCGCGCAACTCCACGCGCGGGCAGGCAGGCACATGCCGGGCGGTGTGCCCATGGCCTGGATGAAGGGTTTGTACCGCACGCCACCCATTTTCGTTTCTCACGGTGAAGGCGCCACCTTCTTCGACGTGGACGGAAACGGCTACCTCGATTTCAACGTCTGTGACCTGAGCATGACGATGGGGTACGGGCACCCTGCCATTGAAGAGGCCGTTTGCAGTCAGATCCATCGTGGCGCTCATTTTCTGCTGCCCGGTGAAGATGCGATCGTGGTCTCCGAGTTGCTGGCCGAGCGCACCGGGATACCTTGCTGGCAGTTCACCCTGTCAGCCTCCGGCGCGAACACCGAGGTCCTGCGGATCGCCCGCTTCCTGACCGGCCGCGACAAGGTGGTGGTCTTCGGCGGACACTACCACGGCCACATCGACGAAACACTCGTGGATAGAAAAGACGATGGCGTGAAGCAGGCCTTGCTGGGTTTGCCGCGCGATGCGGCGCTCGACACGCGCATCGTCCCGTTCAACTCGCTGGAGTCGCTCGAGGCGGCCCTGGTGAACCAGGACGTTGCCCTCGTTCTGACCGAACCCGCCCTGAGCAACTGCAACATCGTCCTGCCGGAACCGGGCTTCCTCGCGGGGGTGCGCGAGTTGACGCAAAGATACGGTTCTCTGCTGTGCCTGGACGAGGCTCACACCTTCCAGTTCGCCGATGGCGGGCTGGGCCGGCACTGGCGGCTCGGCTGTGACTTCCTGGTGCTGGGCAAGGGCCTCGGTTCAGGCGTCAGTTTTGGGCTCTACGGCATGACGGACGATATCGCGCATGTCGTCGCCAGGCACATCGATATCGACACCGGGCCCGCCGGCCTGGCCACGGGCGGAACGCTTTACGCCAGCGCCCTCGCCATGGCGGCTGCGCGCGCCGCGCTGGAGCAGGTGCTGACGCCTGCCGCGTTTGAACGCGTCACGCGACTGGGCGCGCGCCTGGCGGATGGCCTCGACGGCCTGTTTGAATCGAAGAACCTGCCCTGGAAGGCGTTCCGGCTCGGACCCCGGTCGGGCTATTGCCTGGCGAGCGAGCTACCGAAGAACTTCAACGAGGCCGAAGTGTCCCTCGACTACGAGTTCATCGACAGCCGCCGGGTATTCATGGCGAACCGCGGCATCTGGGACGCCGTGGCTTCGGCCGGCCCGCAGGTTTCGTTCGCGCACACTGCCAGCGACGTCGACCGTTACCTCGCCACGGCCGGGCTGTTTCTGGATGAACTACTTGTTTAGCGCTGGCGCCCTGCGCGGGCCACGCCCCATTGGACCGGCAAAGTGATTTCAGCCCGGGGCCTGTTCGGCTAAGCTTGCGGATATGAATCAACCCTGCAAATCAGTTCAGGCCACGTCGTCGTCGCGCCTCGATGGAGGCGCGCTGCTGCGGGTTGCGGTATTTTCCCTGTTCATGCTTGCCGGCTGTGTGCCGAAGGAGTCGCCCATGGACGAAGCCCAGCTGAGAGACTTCGCAACCCGGTACACCGCGGCTTGGTGCAGCCAGGACGCGGCCCGTGTCGCCGCTTTTTTCGCGGAGGGTGGCTCGCTGCAGATCAATGATGGTGAGCCTGCGGTTGGCCGGTCCGCCATCGCGGCGGATGCGCAGGGCTTTATGACCGCTTTTCCCGACCTGGTCGTGACCATGGACGGGTTCAGCGTCGACGGCACCCGGGCTGTCTATCGCTGGACCCTGACCGGCACCAACACGGGCCCCGGCGGCAGCGGCAACCCGGTGCGCATCAGCGGGTACGAGGAATGGACACTGGGCGCCGACCACCTGATTGCCGAGTCCAGGGGGCACTTCGATGCAGCCGACTACCAACGCCAAGTGGAAGCAGGCGTGGCAGAAGGTTGATCGAGTTCCCCGACACTTCAGCTCAACCATCAGCCGCGCCGCAGTGTGGGCGCGGCCCATCCACGCCATTGGCGGCCAGGCTACGACCCCTCTGAAATACGTCATGTTGTCGCTGCACAAAAAGGACAAGCAAGGCATTCTGTTTGCGCTGGGCGGCTTCAGCCTGTTTTCGGCCGGCGACCTGGTGATCAAGATCCTGGCCGATGACGGGTTTGCGCCGGCGGAGATCGCCTTCTTTCTCCAGCTCTTCTTCCTGCCCCTGCTGCTGCTGGTTTCCCCCTGGATAGGCGGCATCAAGGCGGCGCTGCGCACGGAAAACCTTTGGCTGCACGTGATACGCGCGTTGTGCGGGGTGCTCATCTTCTTCGCGATGATCACCGGGTTCAAACAGCTCGGCCTGGCCACGTCCTACACCCTGATCTTCGTCGGGCCGTTTTTCGCCGCGCTGCTTTCGATTGTTTTTCTGAAAGAAAAAGTCGGGAAATATCGTTGGCTCTCGATGGCGGGCGGATTTATCGGCATCCTTGTCGTCCTGCGGCCGGGCATCGAGCGACTGGAGCCGGCAGCCATCGGCATTCTGATTGCTGCCCTGCTGTTTGCCGTCGCGACCAACATTGCCCGCAAGATCGGCGAGGACGAGCCTTTGCTCGCCTTTTCCCTGTTCGGATCGGTCATTTCGCTGCAAGCCTATGGTGTTCTGACTTTTTGGGACGGACAGGCCATGATTCCAAAGGGTGGCCAATGGGGCCTGTTCGCGCTGATCGGCATGTTCCATGTCGGCGGCAGCCTGCTGACTTCGAGGGCCTTTTCCATGACCGAGACCGCGCTGGTCGCCCCTTTCCACTATGTTCAGCTGTTGTGGGGAACCCTGTTTGGCATCGTGATTTTCTCTACCGTGCCGGATGTCTGGACGGGGCTGGGCGCCAGCATCATCGTCATGAGCGGCCTGTTCCTGATCTACCGGGAACACGTCCGTCACCGCGAAATTACCGCTGTGCTCACCGCCCACGGCGGGTTCGACCAGGATTGAGTAGCCAGGAATCCTGCCATGGCTGGCTTGTTGAACGGAACCTGAGCCCGGTCAGTCGGGCACGCGCGCAGCGGTGATTTCAACCCGCACCCGCTGATTCAGTTCCCTGGCGTCCGCCAGGCGGATATTCAGTGGCAGCTTGTCCTGCGCACCACCGGCCAACGGCCCCGGGTAGGCGATCCGACCTTGCCGGGTCTGCCCCTGGTCGTCCAGCCAGGCGTAACTGACTTCGATATCGCCCAGGGGCACGGGGGTGAGGTTGCCGATTACTGCCCAGATGGCGTTGTTGTCATCAACCGCCGCACGCGTGCCGACGTACCGTGCGGGGTTTTGCGGGGCGTCCAGGCGCACGTATTCGACGGTCGCGCGTTGCCCGGCTTCGGAGTCCGACTGGGCGGCGGCCAGGAAGTGCTGCTGCGCGCTTTCCATTTGCTTGCCCTGCTTGTCGAGCATGCCGAGCAGAAAGTGGGCTTCGGCGGTCGGCATCAGCTCGAGGCTGTGTTCGAGATCCGGTCGGGCCGCCTCGTCACGTTGCAGTTTGTAAGTAAGCTGACCGCGGCGCAGGAAGCCGTAGAACAGGTTTTGATTGGCTTCGATGGCTCGCGAATA
>JAPHSB010000442.1 GCA_026193295.1 Lysobacterales bacterium | reverse complement strand
GATTCCTGCGCTCGAATGAGCTCGACGATCAGGAGCTCGTTCGCAACTCGCCGCTGTTCGCTTACCTTGTGCCGGGACGGTTTGCGGCCGTCGACCAGTCCAATGCCTTTCCGTTTCCGGCCGATATGAAGAAGTGAAGCACGATGAGCAGCAGGCTCAGCAACCAGAACCCGGCGACGATCAGCACGAACTCGCTGAAATGCCACGCCAGGCGCCGGCCCCCCTCGGGCGACACGATCCAGGAATAGGCCGTCGAGCGCAACGCCTGCCAGTCGCTGGTGTCGACTTCGACGCCCTTGACCGCGTCGACGTAACGACGGTACTCCAGCACCTGCTCCTGCTCCGCCTTGTCCGCACTCAGGCCCAGCTTGGCGCTGAGTTCGTCGAGCACCGCGTTCAGCCGGTCGATGGCCTTGACGCGTTCCTCGCGCAGGGTGGCGACCCGTTCGAGCAGACGCTCCTTGGCCTCGCTCAGGGGTTCGACAGCAGGGTCCGGGCGCGACAGCGCGGCGGGTTTTTCCGCCGTCTCGGCCACTTGCAACTGCAGGTTCTCCTGGTGAAGCTCGGTCTTGGCCTCGTTCAGGCGCCTGACCGTATCCCTGAGCAGGGCCAGCCAGCGATCGGCTTCCCCTGACAGTTCGTCCGCCGAAAGATGCTTTATGCGCATCTGCAGCACTTCGACAGGGACGTCCAGGGGATCTTCGGCCACGGACTGCTGCGCAGCCTCGGACGGCGTGGCAGCAGCCTGGTTGGCACCCCAAAGCAGCATACAAACGGCAGCTTTGACCACCAGGCGATGCATTGCGCGAATCTTCGAGTCCATATGATCGGTTCCCTTTTCTAATGGCTATCGGCCCAACATGCCATCACTCATCTGCCTGAACGCCAGGAACATTGCCGACTTCTACTCAACCCGGTAGTCCGGGCGTTCGTCGAGCGGACTGGTGGTAAGCCTGGCGATATCATCGCAGTCGGAGCATGCGGGACAAAGGAGGGAAAGATAAGAGTATTTCCTGGCCAGTTCAACCGAACGGTTCTACTGAAACCCATCCAGTTTCTCGATCATCCTGCCTGGCCGCGCCGCGCAGTTGCTCTACGCAGGCTGGGGCTGCTCAGCGCAGTGACCGGGCCTGCGATCAGGGGGTCGCCGGTCCCCAATCTTCGGCGCAAAGCACGCTCTTGCCTTGGCAATTGTCATCAGATGCATTAACATCTCTGCATCACTTTTGGAATCGACGAAGATGCGCACCACGCTGGATATTGATGACGAAGTGTTGCGGGCCGCCAAGGAGATTGCGCGCCGCCGCCGCAGCACGGCCGGTGCGGTGATCTCGGAACTGGCCCGACAGGCGCTCACCGGCGCTGCCGCCGAACCAAAGGGCGTGGCCGAGCCGGAAGGGTTTTACGGGTTTCGGCCGCTGCCTGCCGGCGGCCGGGTCGTCAGTGCCGAGACGGTTGAACACCTGCGCGAAGAAGAAGGCGTCTGATGCGGGCCCTGCTCGACGTCAACGTGCTGATCGCACTGCTCGACGCTGCCCACGTGAACCACCGGATCGCGCGAGCGTGGTTGGAAGCGCACATCGGCCACGGCTGGGCTTCCTGCCCGCTGACCCAGAACGGTTGCATCCGCATCCTGTCGCAGCCCGCCTACCCGGGCGCCGAGCCGCCGGGCGCCGTGGCCGCGAGGCTGGCCGGCGCTACGGCGACGTCCTGGCACGAGTTCTGGGCCGACGATTTCAGCCTGCTGGATCCCGGCATTGTCGACTGGCGCTCGGTGTTCGGCTCCCGCCAACTGACCGACGCCTACCTGTTGGCCCTGGCGGTACGTCGCAGCGGCCGCCTGGTCACGCTGGACCACGCCGTTCCGCTCGCCGCGGTGCCTGGCGCCGGCGAACAGCACCTCGTAGTGCTGTAAACCTGTTACGGCCGGGTCCCGGTCGATCCGCGCGCGAGCTCACCCAGGCCTGGCGGACCGCTAGGGCGACCCGTCCAGCTCCCGCGATCGCTCGATCGGATCGGCGCTGCTGCGCCACTCGAGGAATTCCGCGTCCTCAGGCGGCGTAAGACGGTTGCCCGACAGCATCACCACAAAGCGCAAACCGTCGGTAAAGTAGGGATCGCCGGTCAGGTTGACCCGTGGGTCCGACGCGGGCACGGGGGGCATGCCCTGGGCAAAGGCGAAGCGCTCGATGGCGCCCGACACCAACAGGCTTTGCAGCAGGTGCTCACGTGCCTCGTCCACGTTGGGGTCGATGACGTGGGTGGTCAGCGTGGGGCTTTTCGTGGTGGCCTTGACGCCGATGTCGCGACTGATCTGGCCCACCCAGACCGAACGTCCCTCGAAGCGGAACGGGGCCAGCCACAGGCGCAGGTGATTGCGCTGCACGATGGTGTTGCGGGCCCGTTGCAGCGCCATGTCCTGCGGGCGGCCCTGGAAGTACAGCGGGCTCACGGGGGCGACCGGGTAGGCGGCGCCGGAGATGGCGGCGCCGAGCATTCGCTGCACCGTGTTCAGGTCGATCCGGTGGGTGAAGGACCAACCGGCGCGGGACATCGCGGCGAGGACGTCGCCGACGTCGCCAACCACGACCAGGTTCAGCGGATCACCGTTGCGCTCACCGCTTTGGTCCTTGACGCAGCAGGGCAGGCCGCGCACTTCCTCCCGCAGTTGCTCCAGGTCGAGATCGGGAAGTTCCTGGTCGCCGTAGATGCGTTCGGGATCGAGCCGCTCGAAGTCGAAATCACCATCGGGCAGTGTCACGGCGAAGCCAAAATCGACGATGTGCTGGTTGCTGGCGAGCTTGACGACGACGTAGCGCCCGCCCTCGTGCCGGGGAGCCAGCACGTAACCCTCGTTGACCGTGGCCGGCGGGCTTTTCAGTGGCACGGCCAACTCGCGGAAGTGCCGGGTGACGGCGTCTTCTTGCTCTGCGCTCAACCCCGCGTGAAACAGGACGGCGGCTTCGTCGGGGGGGAAGTAGTTGGCGTCCAGCGCCGACACCAGCAGCCAGTGGGCGTGGTCCGTACGATTGTCGATGCGAAGCCAGATGGCCTGCAGGCCGACATCGGCCAGGTCCACCCCGAACTGCTGCAGCGCCTGCTCGTCCGACAGGATCGTCGTCGAGACGGTGATGTCGTGCTCGGTCTGCGTGTGTATTTCGCCGGGGCCCGCCCCGATGTCCACCGGCTGGGGGTTGAACGTCAACGTCGCACAAGCCGTCAGCAGAAGCGTTAACGACAGCATGCCCGCGACCCGTGTTCTTCTCCATGCGACGCCGGGTCTCATAACTCCTCCTCGAACAAATGGCCGATCTCCTTGCGGAAGCGGTAAATCGTCTCTTCCGGATCCGCGAACACTGCAGCGGCCTCTACCGTTACTTGCCGACTGTAACGCAGGTCGTTTTCGACAATCCAGCGGGCGAGCTCGTCGGCAAGCGCAGCCTCTTCGAACACCAGAGCAGTCTCGCTGTTCAGCCTTTCGCTGCGGGGGTCGAAATTGTAGGAGCCGACCAGGCTGATACGGCGGTCGGCGACGGCGAACTTCGAGTGCATGGTGCCCTGCTGCACCGGGTCGTCCGCCGCTTGTCCGATCCATTCATAGATTTTCAGCCCGGCGTCCGGGTTGGGACAGGCCGCGACCTCCGGCGTCGCGTTGACCGCGAGCAGGTCCTTGTAGTGGCCCCGTCCCACCATGCTGATCTCGGGCAAATCGTTGGTTTCCGGACTGTTGGTCACCAGGGTCACGGCCACGCAGCGCCGGGCGGCGTCTTTCAATGCCGCCGCGATGGCGGGGGTCGGCACGAAGTACGCGTTGGCAATCAGCATTTCATGTTGTGCCGCGGCGATGATCTTGAGGTAGGCCTGCAGGATATAGGTCTCGGCGAAGCGCGGCCGGTTGTGCAGGAAACGGCAGCGTGCCGCCTTGTAGTCGAGTTGCGCGCCGCCCTGCTCGAGAGTTTCCACGCGGGCGACCAGCCTATCGTCGGTCTCGTAATGCACCGGGTACTTGCCGGTTTCATCCAGGACCGCCCGCGTCGCGTTCCAGTACAGGTTCGTGTTGAATATGCCGCGGCTTTCCTTGATCTGCACCAGGTACTCGAAGTTGCGGTCGAACGCCGTCATGAGGTCCGCAAGGATGCCGCCGCGCACGGCGACATCCTGGTCGCGCCAGTAGCCGGCCGGGTCGGTCGGATCGACCCGAAAATACTCGTTGCCGATATTCAGACCCCCGGTGACAGCGACACCGTGTTCCGTTTCGGCGTCAATCAGCCACAGCTTCTCGTGGAACCGCTTGTCGGCGCGCCCCGCGTCGTAGTGGGGCGTCAGGTGCGGCATGGGCACCTCGTTGATCCACTGCAGCGCCAGCGCTTCATAGCCTTCGACCTCGATGCCATGCTGCTTGAGGTCGAAGAACATCCACTGAGTCTGCAGCCAGGGGTTGGAGAAGGCGTCCACGATCACCCGCACGTCCAGCCCTTCGGATTTCTTCTGCTTCAGCACCTCGGCGATGCGCAGGCCGGCCTCGTCGCCCTTGAACACCAGCGCCTGGATGCGAATGGACTGCGTGGCGTTCCTAAGCATGTTCATACGGGCCGCGAACGAGCCCTCGCCCGATTCGAGCATGGCCACTTCGCACGCTTCAGGCCCACGCACGGGATAGAGCTCGGCTTTGCCGACATCCTCCAGCCCGCTGCCGTGAAAGTCCTCCGCCGGCCCGAACACCGAGGTCGTCTCCGCGAACTGCAGTTCGGCGGCGACCTCGTCGGTTGACTGCGGCACGGGCGGCTCGATCGTGGCACAGCCTGTCACGAGCAGGGCAAGGATCAGCAAAAAAACTGGGGCAAGAGTAAAAGACCGGCAGACTTTCATCCTGATGATTCCGATTGGCCCGGGTAAGCCAGTCTCGCTGTTCAAGCAGGTCGCGGGCAAGCCCGTTCCTACGAG
>JAPHSB010000262.1 GCA_026193295.1 Lysobacterales bacterium | reverse complement strand
TTTCCGCATCGCACGCAAGCGCGCTCCCACCGGCTTACCAGAGGTAGGGTGTGAACTCTTCGGGGATCGGGTTCTCCCGGCTCTCGTTATCCCACATCACGCTGGCAATCCACCAGCGCTTCTCGTGAAACACCAGCTGGATGCTGTTGATGCCGCGGGCAATGGGCGGACCGTCCTTGCTGTCGCGGGCCTCATAGGTGCTGAACGCCTGGATCATGTTGCCGAAGCGGTCAGAGTGCCGCACGACCTCCATTTCCCAGAAGTCGTTTTCCGCGAAGAAAGGCGTGACTTGCTCGATCCACTCCTCGAGGGTCATGACGTGAAGGCCGCCGTCCCCGTGGATGCGCTTGCCGATCGGGATCAGGCGGGCGCCCGGCAGGTACAGGCTGCGCTCCCGCTGCCAGTTGCGCTTGCCGGCCGGGCCGGAGATGGTTTCGTACATGGCCTTGATGATGGCGTCAGGAGACGCGACGTCCTCGGCCCGTGGTTTGAATTCGTTCTTGGAAGTATCGGGGTTGCTCATGTGTTGGTGCTCCCTGTTTGCAGCACGGCCAGTTCCCTGGCCCATAGGGTGCAGGATTCCGCGGAAGGATGGAAGCCGTCCTCGCAGAAACCGTGCTGCCGGGGATCGATGCGCGTAGGAACGTGCATGGCGACGGGACAGGTCGAAACCACTTCCTCCGCGATGTGATCCAGGGTCGTGGCCCGCAGTCCGAGCGACCAGCGCAACGGTTGCGGAGGCAGGGGAAAATTCGCCATCGGCGGCAGGCCGGCAAACAGGATGCGTGCGCTGGGCCAGCGGCTGCGGATTTTTTGCAGCAAGGCATGCAGACTGCGCCGCCAGTGGCGCGTGCCGCTCAATCCGGTGACGTCGTTGACGCCGATAGAAACGAGCACCAGGTCAACCGGGGCAATGTCTGGTATCCCGTCCACCCTTTCGAGCAGGTCCCGGACCGCGTGCCCGCTGGCGCCGTCGACCCGCCAATGCACGCGCCGGCCGATCGACTCCGCCAGCGCGGTCGCGAACTGAACTGGCAAGGAGGCTTCGATGGATCCGGCGCCGACGCCGTCGATGATGGAATCACCGATGGCCAGGAAGTGAAAATCACGGCCCTGGCCGGTCACGCCCTGGCGCGCGCCGGTAGCGCCGGGCAGACGCAGTGCATGGCGTTTCAGCCACAGCCCCTGGAGGGCCGTGACTGGCAGCAGGACCCAGAAGATCAGGCGGGAGAGCGGACAGGTCAATGAGCGGTATCCCAGTCGGGGCCGTGACCCGTGTCCACGACCAGCGGCACGTCCAGTTCCGCCGCGCCCGCCATGCGCTTGACCACGGCTTTCTTCAGTGCTTCCAGCTGGTCCTCGCGAACCTCGAACACGAGCTCGTCGTGTACCTGCATGACCAGGTTGGCGGCGGGCCTCGCCTGCTGCAGCCAGGCGTCGACCTCGATCATCGCGCGCTTGATGATATCGGCCGCCGTTCCCTGCATGGGCGCGTTGATCGCGGCCCGCTCAGCCGCCTGGCGCCGCTGCATGTTGCTGGCCTTGATGTCCGGCAGGTAGAGCCGGCGCCCGAACAGCGTTTCCACGTAGCCCAGTTCGCGCGCCTTTTCGCGCGTCTGCTCCATGAACTGCTGCACGCCCGGGTAGCGCATGAAGTAGGTATCCATGTAGGCCTGCGCTTCCACCCGCCCGATATTGAGCTGCCGTGACAGTCCGAACGCGGACATTCCATACATCAGGCCAAAGTTGATGGCCTTGGCGGCGCGGCGCTGACCGCTGTCGACCTCGTCATAGGGCACGCCGAATACCTCGCTGGCCGTGGCCTGATGCACATCCACCTTGTCCCGGAAAGCTTCCAACAGGCCCGTGTCTCCGGACAAGTGGGCCATGATGCGGAGTTCTATCTGGGAGTAATCGCAGGCCATGATCAGCCAGCCTTCCGGGGCAATGAAGGCCTGGCGGATGCGGCGCCCCAGGGGGGTGCGAACCGGGATGTTCTGCAGATTGGGGTCCGAGGAAGAAAGGCGCCCGGTTGCCGCCACGGCCTGGTGATAGGACGTGTGAACCCGCCCGGTACGGGCGTTGATCTGTTCAGGCAAGCGGTCGGTATAGGTGGACTTGAGTTTCGAAAGCGAACGGTATTCCAGGATCAGGCTGGGCAGCTCGTAGTCCACGGCCAGTTCCTGCAGCACGTCTTCGGCCGTAGAGGGCTGCCCGGTCGGTGTTTTCCGGACCACCGGCAGCGCCAGTTTGTCGAACAGTATTTCCTGCAATTGCTTCGGCGAGCCCAGGTTGAAGGGCTGGCCGGCAGCATCGTGGGATTCTTTCTCAAGCTTGTGGATCTGTTCCGCCATCTCCTTGCTCTGGCGCTTCAGCAGGTCGCCGTCAATCAGGACTCCGTGCTGCTCCATGCGCGCCAGCACCGGGATCAGCGGCACTTCGATGTCCCGCAGCACCGAGGCCAGGCTGGGCACCTCTTCCAGACGAGGCCACAGGTGTTCGTGCAGCCGCAGCGTGATGTCGGCGTCTTCGGCCGCATAATGACTCGCCTCCTCGATACGGACCTGGTTGAAGGTAATTTGCTTGGCGCCCTTGCCTGCGATGTCCTCGTAATGGGTGGTCCGGCGTCCGAGGTATTTGAGGGCCAGTGAGTCCATGTCGTGCCGGCTGCCCGTGCTGTTGAACACATAGGACTCGAGCATCGTGTCGAATGCGACGCCTTGTATCTGGATGCCGTAAAGCGACAGGACGTTCATGTCGTACTTGATGTGTTGTCCAACTTTCAGCAGGCTGTCGTCCTCCAGCAGCGGCTTCAACCTGCTCAATACGGTATCGCGATCCAGCTGTGCCGGAGCGCCCGGGTAATCATGGCCGACCGGCAGGTAGAAAGCCCGATCCGCCCGGACGCTGAAACTCAGTCCGACCAGCTCCGCCCGCATGGCGTCCAGGCTGGTGGTTTCGGTGTCGAACGCGATGAGTTTGGCTGATTGCAGAAGCTCCAGCAGGGCATCCAGTTGCGCTTCGGTGGTCACGGTGTGGTAATCGGTTTCGGCCTTGTCCTCGGCAGGTGAGCCTTCCGCTGGCTCCTCTTCTACGGTTTCAGCCGGTTCCGGCTTGCCTGCAAGCTCGGCCTCGGTCTTCAGCGTCGGATCGATGATCTCGATTTGCGCGCCGCTGCGAAGGGCCTGAACCGTCCCTTGAAGTTTGGCCTGAATCAGCGATGCCTTGATCTGATCCTTGACATCGTCGAATGCGGGATGCTGGCTTTCGCGCTTGTGTTCGACCTTGATGATGTGC
>JAPHSB010000325.1 GCA_026193295.1 Lysobacterales bacterium | reverse complement strand
TACACCAACCGGCGGTGTACGAAGGAAATTGGGTATGTCACCTCCGCCATGTGGTCACCCGCAGTAAAGGCCAACATTGCGATGGCGATGATCAGGGCAAAATTCCTGGAGGGTGAAATCTGGGCGGAAATCTACTTTCAGAGGGAGTTGCGCCAATATCGCAAGGTCGCCAGGTGCACCGTGATTCAACAACCGTTCTGGGCTCCTGCCCGGGCACGCGCGACTCCGCCACCGGACTATTGATCCGCCCCTGCATCGGAGGAATTGCGGCTGCAATTGATCTCAGACGTCTTTACGCGCTTGCGCGTGTCGTATCCTGAGCATTGTGAGCAAGAGTTCGCCAGGCAATCCAAATAAGCGCCGGGCCTTTCGCCTGGTCGGGCTTCTTGCGGTGTTCTTTGGCGTCGCCGTGAGTTGGGTCATCCTGGCGGAGTACGTGCTGGATATCGAGCGCGAATACTGGTTGCGGTTCCCCTTGTATTTCCTGTTCATCGTGCTCTACTGGATCCCGGCGTGGGGCGCGATTGCCTCGCGGACCGAAGACCTGCCCAGCACGCGGGAACGGCTCCTGACCGGAGGCGGTTGCCTGTTCGTGGCCCTGGTGGTATTTCTGGTCATCTGCCTGTTGCTGGCCATCCTGTTTCTGCGCTAGCGATACACGTCCGGTGGAGGGTGTCTTGCGATGCGACTGAACGACTGTTACAGGACCGAAGATTTCCGCAAACTGGCCAAGCGGCGCCTGCCGGCGCCGATCTTCCATTACATCGACGGCGGCTCGGACGACGAATCCACCCTGCGCCGCAATACCTCCGCCTTCGACGAGGTCGACCTGGTGCCCAACGTATTGGCCGGCGTCGATGCGGTCGATCTGTCGGTCAATGTGCTGGGTGCCCGCCTCGATTTGCCGCTGTTTTTCGCCCCCACGGCGATGCAAAGGCTGTTTCACCACGAGGGTGAGCGGGCCATCGCGCGGGCCGCCGATCGCTTCGGCACGATGTTTTGCGTCTCCACCGTCGGCACCCGCAGCATCGAGGAACTGGGTGCGCTGACCACCGCGCCGAAACTGTTCCAGATTTACGTGCACAAGGACGCGGCGCTGACCACCAACCTGATCCAGCGCTGCCGCCAGGCCGGCTTCAACGCGCTGGCGCTGACCGTGGACACCGTCGTGGCGGGCAACCGCGAGCGCGATTACCACATGGGCATGACCACGCCACCGAAGCTGAACCTGCGGGGCCTGCTGAGTTTTGCGGCCCACCCCGGTTGGTCGGCAAATTACCTGTTGCGCGAGCGCTTCGATCTGCCCAATGTCTCGGAATTCATCGCCGCCGGCTCCGACGCCAAGATGTCGGTGGTCGATTACATCAACACGCAGATGAAACGCTCCATCGATTGGGACGACGCCGCGGCCATGGTCGAGGAGTGGGGCGGGCCGTTCGCGATCAAGGGCGTGATGTCGGTGGCCGACGCCCGCCGCTGCGTCGAGATCGGCGCCAGCGCCATCATGGTTTCCAACCACGGCGGGCGGCAGCTGGACGGCTCGCGATCACCGTTCGACCAGTTGGCGGCGATCCTCGACGAGGTCGGTGGCGAAATCGAGGTCATCCTCGACGGCGGTATCCGTCGTGGCACGCACGTCCTCAAGGCCCTGGCCATGGGTGCAACCGCCTGCTCGGGCGGGCGCATGTACCTCTATGCGTTGGCGGCCGGCGGTTACGCCGGCGTGGAACGGGCCATGTCGCTCATGCGCGGGGAGCTCGAGCGTGACATGCTGCTGATGGGCTGCCGGTCGATCGCCGAGCTGAACCCGTCCTGCCTCGCTGCCCGCAGCAGCGGCCCGGGCTCACCCTGGTAGGTTTACTCGCCGCTGTCCAGTTCTCTGGATGTGCTTCGCAGCAGTCCCAGCAGATAGTCGATTTGCTCCAGGTGGGTGCGGAAATTCAGCGCCGCCAACCGCAGGGTGAAGACCCCGTCGATCCGTGTCGAGGTGATGAAAACCTTGCCGTCTTCATGCACCGCCGCCAGCAGGCGCCGGTTGAACTCGTTCGCGTCGCCCCGCTGTGGGCGATAGCGAAAGGTCACGATCGACAGGGCGGGGTAAGGGCCGGCCTCGAAGCCTGCCATGGCGGAAAGCTGCTCGTGGAAATAACGCGCCAGCCAGATTTTTTCGCTGAGCGCGGCGCGGAACGGCTCCAGACCAAACAGCTTGAGTGGAAACCACAGCCGCGGCCCGCGGAAGGGGCGCGTCAATTCCGGTGAATAATCGGCCGGAGCGAACTCGGCTTCCGGATCGTAACCGGTGTGTTTGGCGTCCTGCATGTAGTCGGCGTAGTAACTGAACGACTCGGCCAGTTGGCGCCCCTGTTTCACCAGCACGGCGCCGGAGCCGTAGGGGATGCCGAGGCCCTTGTGTGGATCCATCACGATGGAGTCTGCCCGCTCGATGCCGGCCAACTGCTGCCGGCCCTCTTCGCAGAGCAGGAAGAAACCGCCGTAGGCCGCGTCCAGGTGGAACCAGAGCCCGTGCCGGTCGGCAACTCCGGCAATCGCGTCGATGGGGTCGATGGCGCCAGTGTCCGTGGTGCCGGCCGAGCCGACCACCAGCCAGGGCCTCAG
>JAPHSB010000215.1 GCA_026193295.1 Lysobacterales bacterium | reverse complement strand
GACCAAGGTCGGGTGATGGCGGGGGAGGCGCTGGATAGCGGGCGCGCGGCCGAACGATTTGCGGCGATGGTGCGCGGGCAGGGCGGGCCCGCCCGCCTGCTTGAAGATGCAGATAGCTTGCTGCCTTCCGCTCGCATCGCCGGGCCGGTGTTTGCGCAGGGCAGCGGATACGTTACCGGGATCGACACCAGGGCGATTGGCCTGGCCGTGGTTCAGCTGGGCGGCGGCCGGCAGCGTGCCGGGGACAGCATCGATCATGCGGTCGGCTTGTCTGCGCTCTGTCCGGTGGGACAGGCCACCGGGCCGGACACGCCCCTCGCGGTGGTCCACGCGGCGAGTCAGGGAGCCTGGGAAAGAGCCGCTGCCGCGGTGCGGTCCGCCATGACGGTCGGGCCAGAACGGCAGGCGGCCGATCCCGTTGTGCACGCAACGGTCACGGGAGATGCGCTCGATGCATGAAGATGACGGAATTGTGGACGAACTGAAGCCCCAGGCAGTCAAGGCGGCCGGGCATTCCTACTCACCCTACAGCCAATTTCCCGTCGGCGCCGCGGTCGCCAGCCTGACGGGACGGATCTACACGGGCTGCAATGTCGAAAACGCCTCCTTCGGCTTGACCCAATGCGCCGAGCGCGCAGCGCTGACGGCCGCCATCGCCGATGGCGCGATCCCCGGATCATTGCCCGCGCTGGTCATCTACACACCCGGGCTGCGGGCCCATCCGCCCTGTGGCGCGTGCCGGCAGGTCATGCACGAACTGATGGCGCCGGACAGCCTGGTGGCCTCCTGCTGCGACGGCGACGATGTGAAGATCTGGCGCCGGTCAGAACATCTGCCCGAGCCTTTTTCGCCTGGGGCCCTGAAGCACATCACCCACAAGGACCCTTGAGATAACGATGGCAGCTTATGGGCCGCCTGCGGCTCTTTTGCGATCTGCTTCGGTTCAGAAGATGCGCGGGATCAGGATCCTGCGTGCGGCTGGATATTCGGTGAATGTCCGACGATACCAACGGTCGTTCGAAATGGCGCGCGGGACAAGGTTGCAGGCCGTGAACAGGGCAAAAGCCAGGCCCGCGAGTGACCAGGTCATGATCGCCCAGCCGGCCCACTGGATGATTTCTCCGAGGTAGTGGGGAGAGCCGACCCAGCGGAACAGACCCCCCTCGGGTACGTGGTAGCCGGACTCACCGGGTCTTCTCAAACCGCGGATGATTCGGTCCGACTGGCAGTGCACACCGAATCCCGCCAGAAAAATTATTGCGCCGGCGACAAAATGCGGTGCTCCAACGGCTGAGCCGGCGTGGCCGTTTGCGATCAGCGCCGTGCCGTTATTGAAGCCGTTGAGCAGATTGAAGCCAATCGCGGTTCCGACGAGAAGAGCGGGAAACGAATTGGCCGAAGGACGCATCAGCGCCGGAAATACCAGGGTCCGGTAGGCGTAATGCAGCAGCCACAGGGTGGCCGGGATCCACGCGGCTGGAACATCGCGTGCGGGGCTGATCAGCACCATGCCCGGCACCACCAGCAGGGCAGGCAATTCCATCAGGAACCAGGCTGCGCGGCCTGGCAGGCACGGCCCCCAGCCGGACCGGTGATGGCGCCCATAGGGCGCCGTGATCCATAGCAGGCTGACCAGCACCATCGGGCAGAGCATGAACTGGATGAGTAATGGCAGGCTCATGCCCGCATCTTGCCAGAAAATCGGTAAGATGCCCCATTGCATCGTATGATCATTCTCGGGGCCTTGTCATGAAGGTGAAGAAATTCTTGCGCAAAGTGCATCGCTGGCTGGGCCTTCTCATGGCGCTGCAGATCATCGCCTGGATGGCGAGCGGGCTTTGGTTCAGCATTTTTCCGATCGAAGAGATTCGGGGCGAGCACCTGACCCGGCCAGAGGAGCCGCTCGCTCTGAGCCACATGGATGGGCTGACGCAGCCCGCTGCCGTCCAACAGGCGCTTGACGATCATTTCGGTCAACCGTGGGAACTGTCCTCGGCAGCGCTCATCCGCCTGGATGGCACGGTTTATTGGCGGGTTTCCGGAGTTCATCTGGAGCAACCGTTCAACCGCCTGGTGCAGACCGACACCGCGCAGGTACTGCCCATGCTTTCGGCCGCGGAGGCGGAAAGCCAGGCGCGAGCCTGGCTGGTTGCACCGATGCCGCCGCAGTCCATTGAATGGATCGAGACGATTGAGCAAGGTAGTGAAATTCGAGGCCGGGACGCGCCTGTGTGGAAAGTGGGTTTCGCACAACCGGAGTCACTCAAGCTGTATCTTGATCCGTGGACAGGGGAGATTCTGGCGCGACGCACCGATCGCTGGCGCATCTTCGATTTCTTCTGGATGCTGCACATCATGGACTTCGACGCGCGTGAAGATTTCAATCATCCACTGCTGCAGATTTCCGCAGCCCTGGGGTTGATCATCGCACTGAGCGGCGTGGCGTTGTGGGCGATGACCACCCGCGTCCTGCGGCGCAGGCCGCGGCACGCGAGCTAGACCAGGCGCAGCACCTTGGCGCCGCGGATTCCGCCACGCTTCAGGGCCAGCAGGGCTTCGTTGGCGTCACCCAGGTCGTAGGGTGTGACGTGTGTCTGCAGCGGTATTTCCGCCGCCAGCCGCAGGCACTCGCTGACGTCCGCGCGCGTGACGTTGGCCACCGTGCTTAAGGACTTTTCACGCCACAGGTGACGATCGTAATCGAGATCGGCCAGCACACCATGATCGCCCGCTTCCTTGCGGATCGCGTTTATCACGAGCCGTCCGCCCGGAGCGAGCGCTTCCATTGCGGCCAGCACGGGCAACCAGGCCGGAGTCGTATCGATGATCGCGTCCAGGCTCGCAGGAGGGTGATCCCGTGTGTCACCGGTCCAGCTGGCGCCCAGCTGGCTGGCGAAGTCGCGCTCGGAGGCGCTTCGGGCAAACACCAGGACGGGTGAGTCCGGATACAGGTGGCGCGCCATTTGCAGGACCAGGTGGCCCGAGGCGCCGAAGCCCGTCAGGCCCAGCGACTGGCCGTTCTCGAGCCCGCACAGTGTCAAGGCCCGAAAGCCGACAGCTCCGGCGCACAGCAGCGGGGTTGCCTCGAGGTCGCCGAGAGAGTCGGGAAGAGGGTGGGCGAAATCTTCGGCAACCAGCATGTATTCGGCATAACCTCCCGGAGCGTCGCGGCCGCAGGCCTGGAAGTCCGGACAGAGGTTTTCCCGCCCCTCGAGACACCAGGCACATTCGCCACAGGAACTGTGGATCCAGGCGACGCCGACGCGCTGTCGCAGCAGCTGTCGTCGGCAGGCGGTGCCCTCTTTCACCACTGTACCCACGACCTGGTGACCAGGGGTCATGGGCAGGCGGGAGGGTGGAGTTCGGCCCTCGATTTCATCGATTTCGGTATGGCAGACACCGCAGGCATGCACCCGAATCAGTATTTCGGATGGGCCCGGTGCCGGCGTTTCGAGGCATTCGGCGCGCAACGGCAGCCAGGATCCGTCAAGTGGACCAAGCGTGTGGATGCGCATGGCCCGCATTTCGGCGGGAACGCTCACGGTGGGGCCGGGTTCACGTTGCGTCATCAGTCAGAGGATAGTGCCCGTCATGTTCGTCCACTTTGACCGGTGTCATCCATTTTGCCGTGCCGTGGGCTAGAATGATATTGGATGGGTCACTTTTTGTGATGCATCGGCATGAACCCAACGTGGAGAAGGTTATGTCCGGGTACACAAAGATCGCCGTTGCGATTGACCTCAGCAGCGAGTCGGCGGCCATCATGAAGCGCGCCAGGGACGTGGCGGCTCCGGATAGCGAAATCCACCTGATTTACGTCCAGGAACCCATGGATTCGGTGTACATGGGCGTTGTTCCCTATGGCCCGGTGTTTGTGGGAATGGACGAGGTCGAGGAAAATCTCAGGTCCGAACTGCAGCAGAAACTGGACGACATCGGCAAGCAGTACGAGGTGCCGGAAGCGTCCCGTCATTTTCTGAATGGGACCCCCGCCCGTGAAATCCGCCGCTTCGCGGAGGAAAATGGCATGGACCTGATCGTGCTTGGGACACATGGCCAGAAAGGTGTCCAGCTGCTGCTGGGCGCGACGGCTAATTCGGTCCTGCATGGTTCCGCTTGCGACGTGCTGGCTGTCCGGGTCTTCGAAGCTGAATAGGACCCGCGAGCAGTTCGCCAATAGCCAGGATTCAAGGCTCGCTTTGACGGCTGTCTGGCTGAGCGTTTTTTTTGGAGTGCTGGTCTGGTCGGCCTGGGCTCCACATGACTATCCGACCTGGTGGCTGGAGGTGGCGCCGGCGCTGGGTGCGTTTATCCTGCTGGCGGTAACGCGCCGGACCTTTCCGCTGACGCGCCTGGCTTACTGGCTGATCCTCGGCCACGCCATCGTCCTCATGATTGGCGGGCATTACACCTATGCCGAGGTTCCGGCCGGTGATTGGCTGCGGGACCTGG
>JAPHSB010000047.1 GCA_026193295.1 Lysobacterales bacterium | reverse complement strand
GCTTCAGGTCGACGCCGTCGTAGATCCGGTTCCAGAACCAGGTCAGCGCGAAATATGCGACCCGGACAAAGGCATACGAGTAGTTGGCGGCGATCTCAAACGCGTATTTGCGAGCCTTTTTCCAGGCCTTGTACTCAGTCGACCTGTCTTTGCGGGCTTGCTCTTCGATTGCTTCAGTAACCGGCCTGCTGCGCAGGACCTCGTCGATCACGGTGCGCCGGTGCGACAGGTCGGGGCCGATGGCCGCAGCCCGCACACGCTGGAAGTGGACCCGCAGGATACGCGCCACTTTGCGCAGGCTGCGCGCGGCGCCGAGTTCCTCGTCGGCCAGGGCGCGCAGCGACAGCGGCGTGCTGAACTGGATCATGGTGTGGCGGCCGTTGATGAGCGAGTTGAGAAAACGCCACAGGCGCCCACCGATTTCCCAGGATTCGGCAAAGAAGATCTTGGCGAGTCCGGTTTCGGTGTCCGGCGCCCGCCCGATCAGCACCGTCACCGGCACCAGGTGGATTTCTTCCTCCTGGCCATTGCAGACATTTTCGACCAGCCTCTTGAGAGTCTCGGAGTGGCTGCGGACTTCGGTGCGGCGAATGATCAGTCCTTTCTTGCGGCGCAGCGCCAGGTAGGATCTGGGCTCGTCGCCGGACTGCAGGCGCAGGGGCCACAACGGCCGCGGCAGCCCCTGTTCCTCGCACGCCTTGTCGAGAATCAGCAGGGTGGTCAGCTCGTAGGAATCGATGACATAGCAGATCGGCTTGTCACGATCCAGCTCCAGGTCCGTGAACGGTTCCGGCAGAGTTCTCGCTCTCACCCAGAGCAGCAGGATCGAGCGCAGCAGCCGGAACCAAAGCAGTTTCAGGCGCGTGAACAAACCGATTTTGGGGCTGTGCGAGCTCATGGTGGCTTGTTCATTCTAGTACGGTTGCATCAGGTGGGCCCGGAAAAAGGCGCGGTGGCGCGGTCCTGGACAGGATCATCTCGCAATCGGCGCAAAAAAAATCCGGGCTGGTAATGCACCCGCCCGGAAATCCGGCAGAGCCGGAGAGGATCGTAAAAGCTTTATGCTGGAATTATTATGCAGATCCGCAAAGCTGTTTTCATTCATTATTATGAGGTTACGGGTTTATCGTAATGCAACATATTAAGATATGCAAGCCTTTCTGATTTCCTCCTGGATGGCCTCCGCCGCGGCTCGGGGATCCGCCGCGCCGCGGATCGGGCGCCCCACCACCAGGTAATCGGCCCCGCTGGCGATGGCCCGCCCCGGCGTCATGACGCGCTGCTGATCGTCGGCCGCCGGCGCCTCGTCATTGAAGATGGGCCGGATGCCCGGGCACACGGTGATCAGCGCATGGTCGACCGATTCGCGCAAGGCCGCCACTTCCAGGCCCGACGAAACCACTCCGTCGCAGCCGGCCGCCAGGGCGCGGCGGGCTCGGGACAGCACCAGGGTTCGCGCGTCGCACTGAAAACCGAGGTCGTCGAGATCGCCCTGGTCCAGGCTGGTCAGCGCCGTCACCGCCAGGATTTGCATGTCACCCTTGGCATCGGCCGCGGCGCGCAGCATGCCGTCGTTGCCGTGCACGGTGCAGAAATCCACCTGGTGCCTGGACAGTTGCCGGACTGCGGCGGCCACGGTCGCGGGGATGTCGAACAACTTGAGGTCGACGAAAATCTTCTTGCCGCGATCCCGCAGATCCGCAGCCAGCTCGAAGTAATGACCGGACAGGAAGAACTCCAGGCCCAGCTTGTAAAACGCCACGGCATCGCCCAGCGTGTCGATCAGTTGGCGGGCATGGCCGAGGTCGGGCACGTCCAGCGCAAAGATCAATCGCTCGCGGACGGGGATATCGGACTTGATGGGGGAGGTGATCGGGTTATTCATGGCGAGTGTTCCGCTTGCGTGGCCGGTCGTTGCGCGAGATGAAGGACTGCACAGTTTCCGCGATGGCGGCGGGTGCGTCCATGTGAAAATGATGATGCCCCTCGATGGCCAGGTGCTCGCCGTGCGCGATGGCGGACTTGCGGGCCTCGACCTGGGCGCGAGAGAACCAGTTCGTTTCGGGCGTCGCCTGGTAGGTCAGGGTGGGGCACACGATGTGCTGCAGCAGGTCCAGCACCTGTTCCTCCGTCATCCGCAAGGCGGAAACCCAATTCAGCGCCGGGTCGCTGCGCCAGACAAAATGCTGGCCCTGCTGTCTTGCGGATCGCTGGCAGATCAGGCGCGCCGCCGCTTCAGCGAGGCCGGATGCCTTGCGCCGCGCAGCGACCATGTCGCCTAGTGACTCGAAGCGGCGCGGTTCGCTGCTGCCCTGCCGGTTCTTTTGCAGGCTGCGCCTCAGCCGGTCAGCCGTGCTGTCTGGGGAGTCCGTCAAGGGACCGAGTCCGTCCAGCAGCACCAGGCTGCGGACGCGCCCCGGGGCGCCGGCAGCATAAGTCGCCGCGATCGAAGCGCCCATGGAGTGGCCGATGAGATGACAGTCTGCCCAGCCCAGCGCGTCCAGCGCGGCGTCGATGTTGAACAGGTAATCTATGAAATGGTAGCGGGTAGAGGTGTGCCGGTGCTCAGAGTGGCCATGGCCCGGCAGATCAAGCGCCACCAGGTCCAGGTGCTCCAGCAATGGTGCCAGCGGAACGAAAGAAGCGGCATTGTCCAGCCAGCCATGGAGCGCCAGCACCCGCGGCGCGCCTTCACGGCGCCACCCCAGCCCGGCCAAGCGGCCTTGCCGCGTCTCCAGTCGAATGTCGTTGCCCTCGTCCATGACGATCGGTCATCGGGCCTGCAGGTTGGCATAGGCCAGGACCAGCCACTTGGCACCGGCATCGCGAAAGTTGACGTGCACCCGGGTATGCTCGCCCGAACCCTCGAAGGCCATCACCGTTCCCTCTCCAAACTTGGGATGCAGCACGACCTGGCCCAGCTTGAATGGCCAGCTGCTGTCGGTCAGGTTCGATGACGTTCGCTGCCGCGCGGGCTGGGCTGACCGATAGGGCCTGCTCGTCGCCATGCGCGGTCGAATCTCCTCCACCAGGCCGGCCGGCATCTCGTCGATGAAACGCGAGGGCCGGCAGAAATTCTCCGAGCCGTGCATGCGCCGGATCTCGGCGTAGGACAGGTAGAGCTGCTCCCGGGCACGGGTCATCCCCACGTAACACAGTCGCCGTTCTTCCTCGAGCCGGCCGCTGGCTTCCTCCAGCGAGCGCTGGTGGGGAAACAGCCCGTCTTCCATGCCGGCAATGAACACCAGCGGGAACTCCAGGCCCTTGGCGGAATGCATGGTCATCAGCTGCACACAATCGTCCCAGCTCTCACCCTGGGTCTCGCCCGCCTCGAGGGCGGCGTGGCTCAGGAAGGACTGGAGTTCCGTCAGGCCGGCATCGGCATCCTCCTGCGGCAGGATGAATGCATCCGCGGCGTTGACCAGTTCACGCAGGTTCTCGATGCGCGTCTCCATGCGTTCGCGAGGTTCTTTTTCATAGTGATCGACCAGGCGGCTTTCGTCGATTACGCCCTGCATCTGGTTGCCGAGGGCCCAGTCCTGCATGCGGTCGCGCATCCCTTCCACCAGGCGGATGAATGCCGAGACAGCCGTTCCGGCGCGGGTCGCAAACGTGCCCTGCGCAACGCAGGCCCCTGCGGCCTGCCACAGGGTGAGGCCACTTTCGCGGGCCTGCTCACGCAACTGCGACACCGTTTTTTCGCCAATCGCGCGTGTGGGCTTATTGATGACGCGTTCCAGCGCGGCGTCGTCGTTCGGATTGTGCAACAGCCTCAGGTAGGCAAGGGCGTCCTTGACCTCGGTCCGTTCGAAGAAGCGCTGGCCGCCATAAACGCGGTAGGGAATGTTCGCACGCAGCAGGTACTCCTCGAACAGGCGTGACTGTGCCGTGGTGCGGTAAAGCACGGCGGCATCGTCCGCTCGCCGCCCGTGATCCAGCCACTGCCGCAGCTGGTCCACGACGAAGCGGGCCTCGTCCTGCTCGTTGAAGGCTGCGTACAATCGGATTGGCGCGCCTTTCGGGCCGGCCGTCCACAACTCCTTGCCCATGCGCGCCTCGTTGTGTGCGATCAGCGCATTGGCCGCCTGCAGGATGTTACCGGTGGAGCGGTAATTCTGTTCCAGGCGCACGGTGCGGACATCCGGGAAATCGCGCACGAAATGCTGTACGTTCTCCACCCGGGCGCCGCGCCAGCCATAAATCGATTGGTCGTCGTCGCCCACCACGAACACGCGGCCGGTGTCGCCGGCCAGCATACGCACCCAGGCGTACTGGATGGCGTTGGTGTCCTGGAACTCGTCAACCAGCAGGTGGCGCAGCCGTTTGCGGTAGTGGTCGAGCAGCGGGGGGCTTTCCAGCCACAGTTCGTGTGCGCGCAGCAGGAGTTCGGCGAAATCCACCAAGCCCCCGCGCTTACAGTATTCCTCGTAGCGCCGGTACACCTGCACCCAGGTGGCGGTGGCCGGGTGATCCAGGTGGTCGATGTGCTGCGGCCGTTCGCCTTCGTCCTTGCGCGCATTGATGAACCACTGCGCCTGGCGCGCCGGCCAGTGCGCCTCGTCCATCCCCTCGTCACGAATAATGCGGCGCAACAGGCGCTGCTGATCCTCGGAGTCGAGGATCTGGAATTCCTCCGGCAAGCCGGCCTCTTTCCAATGCATCCGCAGCAGCCGGTGAGCGATCCCATGGAAGGTTCCTATCCACAGCGGCCGGGTCGAAACCTGCAACAGTTTGCCGGCGCGTTCGCGCATTTCCCCGGCGGCCTTGTTGGTGAAGGTGACGGCCAGCACGCTCAGTGGTGAGGCATGCTCCACCTGGATCAGCCAGGCCAGCCGGTGAATCAGTACCCGGGTTTTGCCGCTACCCGCGCCGGCCAGCACCAGCAGGTGATCAGAGTCGGCCGTTACAGCCTCCCGCTGCGCCTCGTTGAGCTCGTCCAGCAGGTGGGAGACATCCATTCAGGGAGTCTCACGCGCGACGGCATTCGACGTGCACGCGCGACGGCAATCGGAAGGCACTTCTTTGCCTGCGCCAAAATCGCTCCATCCGCTATGCCTGCGCTTCTTTCGGCTGCGCCGAAAACCGCTCACGTCTCATCGCCTGCGCGTCCCTGCTCCCTGGCAATGGCGCGGTAGCCGATGTCGCTGCGGCGGTAGGCGCCATCCCAGTGGATCTTGTTGCAGGCGCGGTAGGCATCGGCCTGTGCGGCACTGACGCTGTCGCCGAGCGCGCAGACGCAAAGCACCCGCCCGCCCGACGTCACGACCCCTGCGTCGGCCAGTGCGGTACCCGCGTGAAACACCTTGACGTGTTCCGGAAAATCGCTGTCGAGTCCATGAATCTCCTCTCCCTTGGCGTAGCGGCCGGGATATCCACCCGCCGCCATCACCACGCCGAGACAGGGCCGTGGGTCCCAGCTTGCGCGGACCTGGTCCAGGCGCCCCTCGATGGAGGCCAGGCACAGTTCCGGCAGGTCAGACTGCAGGCGCATCAGGATGGGCTGCGTCTCGGGGTCACCGAAACGGACGTTGAACTCGAGCACCTTGGGCTCGCCTTCAGGCGATATCATCAGGCCCGCATACAAAAAACCAGTGAACGGAGCCCCATCGGCGGCCATGCCGTTCACGGTGGGCAGGATCACTTCTTCCATGACGCGGCGGTGCATCGCCTCGTCCACGACCGGGGCAGGGGAATAGGCCCCCATGCCGCCGGTGTTTGGTCCGCTGTCGCCATCGCCTACCGCTTTATGATCCTGCGACGTGGCGAGCGGCAGCACATTGCTGCCGTCCGCCATCACGATGAAGCTGGC
>JAPHSB010000477.1 GCA_026193295.1 Lysobacterales bacterium | reverse complement strand
TCCTGCTGTCCATCATGCCACGCAAGTCGGCGGTCGATCTGTACGCCATGCTGGGGCTGCAAAAACAGGCCAAGACCCTGTTTTACCGACAGCTGCAGCATCACCTGAGCCATTCGCGCGACAATTTCCAGGTTGCACCGGGCGTCCGCGGCATGGTCATGCTGGTGTTCACGCTGCCCTCCTTCCAGTTTGTCTTCAAGCTGATCAAGGACCGCTTCGATCCGCCCAAGACTTCCTCGCGCCGGGATGTCGAGGAGAAGTACCTGCTGGTCAAACACCACGATCGGGCCGGGCGCCTGGCCGACACGCTGGAGTACTCCAACGTGGCCATCCCACTCGACCGTATCGACCCTACGCTGATGAAGCAGCTCGAGGAAGAAGCCGCAAGTTCCATCGAAATCGATGGTGACATGCTGGTCATTCGCCACATCTACATCGAGCGCCGCATGGAACCGCTGGACAACTTCATGACGCACGCAACGAAGAGCGAACGCACCCGGGTGATCCGGGAATACGGCAACGCCATTCGCGACCTCGCCGGCGCCAATATATTTCCTGGCGACATGCTGAAGAAGAATTTCGGTGTCACCCGCCTCGGTCGCGTGGTGTTCTACGACTACGACGAAATCTGCTACATCACCGAATGCAATTTCCGCAAGGTGCCGCCGGCCCGTGACTATGACGACATGATGTCCGACACGCCGTGGTACTCGGTCGAGGAACACGATGTGTTCCCGGAAACTTTCGGCCCTTTCTTCTTCGCCGATGCCAAGGACATGCACTATTTCAAGAAAGACCACGCCGAACTCATGGAGGCGGCGTGGTGGAAGCAGGTCAAGGAGAATATCCTGACCGGCAAACAACAGGACATCTTCCCCTACCCGGACAAGAAGCGGTTCCGCAATCGCGACTGCCGGGTTTAAAATTCATCGCCGAGAATGAATTATTTGTTATTAGGTTTCAATGATTTATATCATTGATGCCACATCCTGCCCGTGGTAACGCTGAACTGCCAGTTGGCAACCACCCGATGCCCGAACAGGAGGCAAAATCATGACCCACACACGCATGGACGAAGCGGCCATCAACGCCTCGTTGGATGCTTGTCTGCACGGCGCAAGAGAAGGCGATAGCAACCAGGCCAAGCGCTTGCACGAACTGCTCGATCTGATGCTGATGGAGCGCGAAACCGAAGACGGCAAGCTGTGGCTCACCGACCACGGTAAGATGCTGCTGGCCGACATGCACAGGCAACTCAGCCGGGTCGAGGGCAGCGGACACCGGCTGCACGAGACGGTTCTGGATGCCGTGCAGCTGAAGCCACGCCAGGGCCACTGGCGTGATACCTGTGAGTACCTGCACGACCTGCGCGTGGCCATCGCCGTGGCCAACGAACTCTGTGAGCAGCGGACAGGCGGAGGAAAAGCCAATGTGAGCAAGGCGGCCAAAATCGTCGCTGACCGCGGCGAGTTTGAACTGGAAGCCGGGCGGATCCGCGAAGTTTACGAAGAGGTCGCATCAACACTGGGAGGTTTCAGGGAAATCGCGCACTGCTGATCCCGACGGGGCCGCCGGCCTGACGTCGCTGATCTGCCCTGCGCTCGGCTGCGGTTGAAGCCCCGGGCCTCTGGCCCGGCCTTCCCGTTCACGCCTCTACTGTGCTCCGCGCCCAGGGAATGACAGCACTGGCCCAGCTCTCGCCGTCGTCCTCCTGGATGAAGTGCCGGCCCTTCAGCGTGACATGCGGCTGATTCCGTGTCCCCGGTACCAATTTGAGAAACGGCTTGTCGCCGCCCGCCATGATAGGGTCGGCGTCCGAGAAACACATCAGCGCGGGCTTGTGCCACTGCATCAGTACCTTCCAGGCCTCCCGGTTGGCCTCGGAGGCGGGATTATCGGGTTCCGTGGGCACCAGCATCGGGAACTGCCGCGCGCCCGCCTTGTATTTGTCCGACGGAAACGGCGCCCGGTAGGCGGCAATTTCGTCCTCGCTCAGGCTGCCGTGCCCAAACAGGTTCACGATGAAGCCGGTGTCGAACTCCGGGTCTTCCTGGCTGAATGTGCGCCAGCGGTAGAACGCTTCATTGACCGCCTCGTCGCCGGTCGGCAGCCCGGTGTTGGACAGCGAGAAGCGCGCGAAGCGCTCCGGGTTCTCGGCGACCAGCCGCAGGCCGATCAGTCCGCCCCAGTCCTGGCCCAGCAGGGTGATGTCACAGAGCCCCATCGCGATCAACCAGTCGCGCATCCAGCGCACATGCTTGGCGTAAGTGTAATCGCTGCGCTCCGAGGGCTTGTCGGAGCGCCCGAAGCCGATCAGGTCAGGGGCCAGCACCCGGAAGCCGGCGGCGGCGAACAGCGGGATCATCTTGCGGTACAGATAGCTCCAGGTCGGCTCGCCGTGCAAGCACACCACCACCGGGCCGTGGGCGGGGCCCTCGTCTACGTAATGGATGCGCAGCCGGCCCAGGTCAGCGTCAACTATCCCGAGATAATGGGGTTCGAAAGGGAATCCCG
>JAPHSB010000223.1 GCA_026193295.1 Lysobacterales bacterium | reverse complement strand
TTTTCATGCGTTGAAGGTGACACTTGCAGGGCGATTTCGCCCTCCTCCAGCCCGACTTTCTGCACACCGCCGGGTGCTTCGTCCAGGCCGGCGACACGCGCTTCCGAGGTCAGCAGCACGAAGCGCAATTCGTCACCCAGTGAATCGATGGCTTCTCGTAGCGGGCCATCCAGCCACAGGTCCACTTCGACCGCCAGCGATGAGCCCGCCTTGCCCTCGCGGCGCACGATTTCGATGGACTTGCTGACTTCCTCGCGCACTTTCATCACGCGCTGCCAGCGCGTTCGTTCCTCAGCCGCGTTATCCAGCTCGAACAGGCCCTCGTACCAGGTCTCGAAGAAGATGCTGGCGCTGCGCTTACCCGGCACGTGTTGGTGGATTTCTTCGGCGGTGAAGCTGAGCACGGGCGCAATCCAGCGCACCATCGCCTCGAGCACGTGGTACATCGCTGTCTGGGCGGACAAGCGCGGCAGGCTGTGGCGCCCGGTTGTGTACAACCGGTCCTTCAGGATGTCGAGGTAGAAGGCGCCCATATCCACGGCACAGAAATGATGGACTTTCTGGTAAATCTGCAGGAACTGGTAATCGTCGTAGGCCTGCTTTACCTGCTCCTGGAGTTGCGCAGCACGATCGATCGCCCAGCGATCCAGCGGCAGCAGTTCGGCCGGCCCCAGTGCCTGGTCCGGCGTGAAACCGTCGAGGTTGCCGAGCAGGAAGCGGGCCGTGTTGCGAATACGCCGATAGGCGTCGGCAACCCGCTTCAGGATCTCATCGGAGACGGTCATCTCGCCGCGGTAGTCCGCGGCCGCTACCCACAGGCGCATCACATCGGCGCCGAGGGTGTTCATGACCTTGATCGGCGACAGGACATTACCCTGCGATTTGGACATCTTGCGACCCTCGGCATCGACCACGAAGCCGTGCGTCAGCACCTGTTCGTAGGGCGCCGCGCCATGCATCGCCACCGCAGACAGCAACGACGATTGAAACCAGCCGCGATGCTGGTCCGAACCTTCGAGGTACATTTGCGCCGGCCGCTTGAGCTCCGCTCTTTCGTCCAGCACGCAGCGGTGCGAGACGCCGGAATCGAACCAGACGTCGAGAATGTCGGTCACCCGCTCGTAGCGTTCGGCGTCCACACCCAGCCGCTGATAAATATCATCTGCGTACCAGCAATCAACGCCTTCGACCTCGACCAGGTCGGCGGCCCGCGCCATCAGGTCCTGGGTGTCCGGATGCAGAGCCCCACTCTGGCAATCGACGAACAGCGTGATCGGCACGCCCCAGGTTCGCTGTCTCGAGATGCACCAATCGGGGCGGTTCTCCACCATGCCGGCGATGCGCTCCTCGCCCCAACCGGGCACCCAGCGCACCGACTTGATGGCCGCCAGCGCGTGGTCACGCAATCCGGCCTGCTCCATCGAGATGAACCATTGCGGGGTAACGCGGAAGGCGGTGGGCGACTTGTGGCGCCAGCAGTGCGGATAGCTGTGCTCGAAGGGCTCGGTGTGCAGCAAGGTGCCGTGTTCCCGCATCACCTCCAGGACGTGTTCGTTGGCCGCCCAGACCATCTCGCCGGCGAACAGCTCAACGTTGTCCAGGTAGCGGCCGTCTGCTCCGACCGGGTTGGTCACCGGCAGGTCGTAGACCTGGCCCACCTGGAAGTCTTCCTCGCCGTGCCCCGGTGCGGTGTGGACCGCGCCGGTGCCCGCCTCCACCGTGACATGCTCACCCAGGATCACCGGCACATCGCGGTCATAGAAAGGGTGACGCAGGCGCAGGTGCTCGAGGGCCGCGCCGGTTGTGCTGGCGAGTTCGGTGACACCTTGCATCCCGAGGCGCGCTGTCACGGCCCCGAGCAGCTCCCGGGCCAGCACCAAAACCAGTGGCTGCCCCTCCGCCCGCCCGGCAACCAGCACGTATTCCAGGTCCGCGTGCAGCGCCACCGCTTCGTTGGCCGGCAGGGTCCAGGGCGTGGTGGTCCAGATGGGAATGCCGGCCTCGCCGGCGACCGGTTCCGTTTCGAACGCCTTGAACAAAGCCGCGCGGTCGACTGCTTTGAATAGCACGTCGATCGCCGGTGAAATCTTGTCCTGGTACTCGATCTCGGCCTCGGCCAGCGCGGAGCCGCAGTCGAAGCACCAGTTGACCGGCTTGGCGCCCTGCAACAGGTGACCGGCCTCGATGATCCGGGCCAGTGCGCGGATCATGTCCGCTTCATACAGGAAGGCCTTGGTCAGGTAGGGATTGTCCCAGTCACCGAGCACGCCCATGCGGCGAAAGCCCCTGCGCTGCAGGTCGATCTGCCGCTCGGCGTAATCACGGCACAGCTGCCGGAAGGTCAAGGCGTCCACCTTGTGCCCGACTTTGCCGACCTTCTTTTCTACCTGCAGTTCGATCGGCAGGCCGTGGCAATCCCAGCCCGGCACATAAGGCGAGTGACAGCCTGCCATCAGGCGCGACTTGACCACCATGTCCTTGAGGATCTTGTTGACGGCATGGCCCATGTGGATGTCGCCATTGGCGTAAGGCGGCCCATCATGCAGTATCCATAGCGGACGGTCTGCCGTCTGCTCCAGGATCTGCCGGTACAGGCCGGCCTGCTCCCAGGCCTCGACCATGCCGGGTTCGCGGTTCGCCAGGTTGGCCTTCATCGCGAATGCCGTTCGCGGCAGATTGATGGTGTCTTTGTAATCCATTCCCGTTTGTTACCTGTTCTCTGTCCCGTTTTGCGGGCCTCAGCGCGGCAATTCCACCTGCTCCAGGCAACGGCGCGCCGCCTGTTCGTCCCGCTTCATTTGCGCCGTCAGCGCCCCGAGGTTCCCGAAGTCCAGCTCGTCGCGTAACTTTGCCACAAATTGCACCTCGAGGCGTTGTCCGTAGAAGTCCTCGTCCAGGTCGAAGAAATGCACCTCGAGCAAGGGCTCACCGCCACCCACGGCTGGCCGCCGGCCAAGGTTGGTCACCGCGGGCAGCCAGGGCCCGTCGGCAATGCGGGCGAATGCCGCCAGCACCCCGCCCAGCGGGCTGGGTTCGGCGCGAATGCGCAAATTGGCCGTGGGGTATCCCAGCGTGCGCCCCAGACCCGCTCCGCGAACCACGTGCCCCTCCATGCGGAACGGGCGTCCCAGCAGCGCCGCCGCCTGGTTGAATTCGCCGGCCGCGAGGTGCTGGCGGATGCCGCTGCTTGAAATCCGCTCACCATCGCACAGGACCGCCGGTTCTACATGCACGCCGAAGCCGAATTCATCACCGAGCGTGGCAAGCGTGGCGACATCGCCTTCGCGCCCGCGCCCGAAGCGAAAATCCGCGCCAACCACTACCTGCCTGGCGCCAAGACCTGAGACCAGCACCCGCTCGGCGAATTCGCGGGCCGTCAGGCTGGCAAAACGCCCGTCGAAGCGCATCAGCCAGGTGATGTCCACACCGGCGGCGCGCAAGAGGCGTAGCTTCTGAAATACCGTGGTCAGGCGCGCAGGCGCCTGCGCCGGGCGAAAAAACGCCAGCGGCAAGGGTTCGAAAGTGACCATCGCAATGGCCTGGCCTGCAGTCGCCAATTGCCGGCAACGGTCGATCACGGCCAGGTGCCCGCGGTGAACCCCATCGAAGTTGCCAACGGCCACGGCCGCGCCGGCCGGAGCATGCGTCCCGACTTCTCGCTGTGAGCCTTCGACCGGTGCCTCGGCCGGCCTGTTCCTGATTACCCGCATCGCTTAACGGACTGCCGCAAAAAACATTGAATTATAACAGTGCCGCGGTCGTGGATTCCCAACTTCAGGAAAGAAAGCGGCGAACCCGCGGAGAGGCTGCACACTTCAGGACGATCCTTTTTCAAGGTGCGCGATCCGCAGGCCGCCGGCCAGCATGGCGGCACTGTACACCACGGCGCCGAGGACGATCAGATAAGCCAGACGCATTCCGCGTGACGACGCACCCCACGCCGCCCACTGTTGAGGATCAGCGGCCTGCCAGGCCAGCACGGCGACCATGGCGGCACCGCCAACGGCGACCGCCAGCAGCACTCTGCCCCAGCCCTGTTCCGGCTGGTAGGCCCCTTGCCGGCGCAGCATCCGGTATAGCAGCCCCGCGTTGATGTAGGCCGCCGCCGAACTGGCCAGGGCCAGGCCCATATGAGCCCCGTTGAAGCCGATGCCCAGCAGGGCGGCGACGAAGACCAGGTTCAGCAGCATGTTCGAGACCATCGCGGTAATGGCAATTTTCACCGGGGTCCTGGTGTCCTGCCGAGCGTAGAAGCCTGGAGCCAGCACCTTGACCGCGATAAAGGCGGGCAGGCCGGCCGCATAGGCGGAAAGACTGAGGGCAGACATATTCACGTCGCTCATCTCAAAGGCTTCGTATTGGAACAGCGTGACCAGGATAGGCGAAGCCAGCACCGCCAGGCCCAATGCGGCCGGCAGGGTGATGATCAGGGCCAGCCGCAGCGCCCAGTCGATCGTCGCAGAGAATTCCTGCGGATTCTGTAGTGCGAACTTGCGCGACAGGTTGGGCAGGATGACGGTGGAAAGGGCCACGCCGAAGACGCCCAGCGGGAACTCCAGCAGGCGATCAGAATAGTACAGCCAAGAGACGCTGCCACTGATGAGGAAGGTGGCGATCACGGTGTCCAACAACAGGTTGATTTGGGCCACTGAACTGCCAATCAGCGTGGGAATCATCAGTTTCAGGATCTTGCGCACGCCGGAATGGCGCCAACCCCAGCGAGGCCTTGGCATCAGGCCCAACTTCAACAGGGCCGGCACCTGCACCAGCAACTGCAGAATGCCGGCAATCAGCACGCCCCAGGCCAGGGACATGACGGGGATTTCCATCCGCGCCGACAGCAGCACAGCCGCCGCGATCATCGAGAGGTTCAGAAGCACCGGAGTCAGTGCCGGAACGAGGAAGCGGTCGAAGGTATTGAGAATTCCGCCGGCCAGCGCCGTTAGCGAAATCAGGAAGATGTAGGGAAAGGTGATGCGCAGCATCTCGGCCGACAGGCCGAACTCTGCCCGGCCCTCGATGAGCCAACCCGGCGCGAAGATCGCCACGACGAAGGGCGCAGCGAGAACGCCCACCGCAGTGAGTGTCAGCAGAATCGCAGCCAGTGTGCCGGCGACGTGGTCAACCAGGTCCTTTAGCGCCCGGGCATCGCCGGTGGCCCTGACCTCGGAAAGTACCGGTACGAAGGCCAGCGAGAAGGAGCCCTCGGCAAACAGGCGGCGCATGAAATTGGGGATCTTGAACGCCAGGAAAAACGCGTCGGTTTCGCCGCTCGCTCCGAAGTAGCGCGCCGTGACCATGTCCCTGATGAAGCCAAGGACACGCGATGTGATCGTGGCGGCTCCGACTTTGGCCGTGGACTTCAGCAGCTGCAAGGCATGGCCCTTCTTGTTTTACCGCTATTTTCCATCAATATGTTTGACGCTGAAGGGGAAAAATAGGAAAATGACCGGCTTGATTCTCGAATTGTCTATTTTGGAGATGTACCTTGGCTAACAGTCTATCAGCTCGTAAACGGGCACGTCAGGCGGAAAAGAACCGTCGCCGCAACGCCAGTCAGCGTTCACACGTCCGCACGGCTATCAAGAGCGTATTGCGAGCCATTGAAAAGGGCGACAAGGCAAATGCGGAAGCCGCCTACAAGGCCGCCGTACCCGCCCTTGACCGTTCCGTGGCCAAAGGCCTGATGTCGAAGAACAAGGCCGCCCGGCACAAATCGCGCCTGAACAGTCACGTCCGCGCCCTCTGACCACAGTCCACGGTGAGGTGCGCAACGGCAGGATGACAGGCTCATCCTGACACTCGCTTGTGAAAAAGCCCCGCCAGATGCGGGGCTTTTTCATGGCAAGTGCCAGATAATGCTCCACAGGGCAAGGAGTCAAGTCGGCTGATTGCCTTCTTCCACCGCGTCCGCGGCTTCCTCTATCAACTCCAGCTCCAGCGACACCCGCTGCATCAATTCGTCAGTACCGCTGTGAGTCACCGAGGAGACCAGCACCCATGGCGCTGCCCACTCCAATTCCTTTACTGCCCGCTCTGCGCGTTCCCGGGCCTCGTCTGCCGGCAACAGATCCGCTTTGGTGAAGACCAGCCAGCGCGGTTTGTCCAGCAGCGCCGGATCAAACTTGTCCATTTCTCGCTCGAGTTGGCGTACCTGCGCCACCGGATCGTCGTCGGGCGACAAAGGGGCCAGGTCGACCAGGTGCAGCAGCAACCGTGTTCGCTGCAGGTGCTTCAGAAACTGGATGCCGAGCCCGGTACCCTCCGCGGCTCCCTCTATCAAGCCGGGGATGTCGGCAATGACAAAACTGCGCTCGACGTCGATGCGCACGACGCCGAGGTTGGGATACAGAGTGGTGAACGGATAATCGGCCACTTTCGGGCGCGCCGCCGACACCGCGCTGATCAGGGTCGATTTGCCGGCATTGGGGAAGCCCAGCAGACCAACGTCCGCCAGCACCTTCAACTCGAGATGCAGAGCGCGTTCTTCGCCCGGCGCACCGGGTACCGTCTGCCTGGGCGCCCGGTTGGTCGAACTCTTGAAATGCAGGTTGCCCAGGCCGCCTTTGCCGCCCCTGGCGACCAGCAGCCGCTGGCCATCCGTTTTCACGTCACCGATGTGATCGCCGGTCTCCTCGTCGGTGACGATGGTGCCGAGCGGCACCCGGACCACGATGTCTTCGCCGCTCTTGCCGGTCATATTGCGGCCTGAGCCACCCTGCCCGTTCTGCGCCTTGTACCTGCGCAGGTGACGAAAATCCACCAGCGTATTCAACCCGGAGTTTCCTTCCAGGAACACGCTGCCACCGCGGCCGCCGTCACCACCGTCCGGCCCGCCAAACGGGATGAATTTCTCGCGCCGGAACGAGGCGGAGCCATTACCGCCCTTGCCGGCGATCACGTTAATACTGGCTTCGTCAACGAATTTCATGCTGCATATCTTACGCTGTGCCGGTGTTGAAATGGATTGGATTGTTCTGTGGGAGCGCTTGCGCGCGATTGAGTCACTCTCGCAGGGGGAAGTAGCGGGGACCTCGGTCCAGGACA
>JAPHSB010000170.1 GCA_026193295.1 Lysobacterales bacterium | reverse complement strand
CCGGTTGGCCGATGGTCAGATTGCCGCTGTGCGAATTACGCCCACTGGCGTCACGGCGCGTAATTTTGCGTTTGACGTGACCCCGGCACGCCTGGTGAGAGGGCTGATCACCGAGCGAGGACTGTGTCCGGCCAGTGAAGCCGGGTTGCTGTCCCTGTATCCCGAGATGGGGGGGGAGGCGGCGTGACCACGAGCCTGCGACAGGAACTCATCGACACGGCCAGGGAAATGAATCGCTCAGGCCTGAATTCCGGCACTTCCGGAAATCTCAGCGTGCGGAGCAGCGAAGGCATGCTGATCACGCCGTCCGGCCTGCCTTATGATCAGCTGGAGACCACTGATATCGTTTACGTCGAGGACCGTGGCGAGGGGCAACCGCGCATCGATGGCGACCGCAAGCCATCCAGCGAGTGGCGAATCCATCGCGATGTCTACCGCGCCCGACCCGATGCGCTGGCAATCCTGCATGCCCACCCGGTGCACAGCACGGCGCTGGCTTGTCTGCGCCAGCCGCTGCCGGCGTTCCACTACATGGTGGCGGTGGCCGGGGGGCGCGACATTCGCTGCGCGGAGTACGCGACCTTCGGCAGCCAGGACCTGTCGGACCACGTCCTGGAAGCCCTGGACGGCCGCCGCGCCTGCCTGATGGCCAACCACGGCGTCCTGGCGATTGCGAATGATCTCGCTGGGGCATTGACGCTAGCGCAGGAAGTCGAACAGCTGGCGCGCAGCTACCTGCAATGCCTGGCGGCCGGCGCGCCGGCGATACTCGACGACGCCGAGATGGACCGTGTCCTCGACAAATTCAAAAGCTACGGTTCGTAGGACCGAATTCATTCGGGAATTGGCGGCTCCGATTGGGAGAGGTATCAGGTACCCCCGCGCAGGACACGCTCGAGCCATCCCTGGGCGCTCGGTAATTTGCTCCCGGCAAATTACGGTCCTGCGCGGGGGTACCCGACACCTCTTGATCGGCATTCTAGTTCCCGAATGAATTCGGTCCTACGTGGGCCCGCCCAGGTAGCGCCGGCGGGCCCGCTGGCTGAGCCGGGTCAGAATCTCGTAGTTGATGGTGCCGGCCCGCTGCGCCACTTCTTCCAGGCTGATGTCCGGACCGATCAGGTCGACCAGGCAGCCGGGTTGCACCACCGCGTCCGGCAGGCCGGTGACATCCAGCGTGATCAGATCCATCGAAACCCGCCCGACGACTGGCACCCGGTGCCCGCCGATGACCGCGATGCCGCGGTTGCCGAGAGACCAGGGATAACCGTCGGCGTATCCCGTGCCGACCGTCGCGAGGCGACTTCCCGCGGCAGCCGTGTAGGTGGCGCCATAGCCCACTGGCGTGGGTTCGCTGATTTCCCGCAGTTGCAGGATGCGGGTCTGGATGCGCAGAACCGGTTCGGCCGGGTGCTGGTCGTCGAGGAATGGATTGCCGCCGAACAGGGCGAGGCCTATGCGGGCCATGTCACCCGCTGAAGCTGGGCCCAGCAGCGCGCCGGCGGAATTGCCGATACTGGTGGGCGCCGGCGGCAACAGCCGCCGCAAGCGGTCGAAGCGCTGCAGTTGTTCCCGAACCATGTTCGAACCGCGCTCATCGGCGCTGGCGAGATGGGTCATCACGTAGCGCAGATCCAGCCATTCGAGATCGGCTGCCTGGTCCAGCAGTTGTCGCAGCTCACGTTCGCCAAAGCCCAGGCGTGTCATGCCGGTGTCGATGTCGATCACGGCGGGCAGGGGGTTGCCGAGATCACGGGCCCGACAGGTCCAGGCGGCAACCTGGCCAGGCGTTATAAGCACCGGTACCAGCGAATGTTCAGCAATGGCGTCGGCGCTCTGCTCGGTGACGCCCTCGAAAACGAAAATCTCCGCTTCGGGCAGCAGTCCACGCAGGACGATGCCCTCTCGATGCGTGGCGGTGAAAAAGTGGCGGCAACCTGCGTGGTGCAGCGTGATCGCGATGCGGGCGATCCCCAGGCCGTAAGCGTCGGCCTTGACCACGGCGGCACAATTCCCAGGCGCCAGCCGGTCGCGGCAGTAACGGTAATTGGCCGTGAGCGCGTCCAGGTCGATGGTGATGAGGGTGCTCACGGTAAACTGTTCAGCGGCCGCGCCTTGATGCAGCCATCGCTCAGGCGGTCCCCATCACCGCTTTGACTTCCAGGAAATCTTCGATCCCGTACGCGCCCCATTCACGCCCATTGCCGGAATGCTTATAGCCGCCGAACGGCGCCAGGATATCGGTCGGCGCGCCGTTCAGGTGCACCATGCCGGTGCGCAATCGGCGGGCCACCGCCATCGCCTCGTCCTGCGTGGCGCCAAAGACATAGCCCGACAGTCCGTACTCGCTGTCATTGGCGATCGAGACGGCCTCGTCCAGCGTCGAATAGGGGATCATGCACAGTACCGGCCCAAAGATCTCTTCGCGCGCGATCGTCATGTCATTATGGACGTCGCGGAACACGGTCGGCTTGACGTAGTAGCCCGTTTCCAGCCCCTCCGGCTTGCCCGGGCCGCCGGAGGCGACGGTCGCACCTTCAGCGATGCCTTGTTCGATCAAGCCCTGGATCTTGTTGAACTGATCCTCGCTGACCACAGGTCCCAGGTGCGTGCCTTCAGCCAGCGGGTCCCCCACGACGGTCTTTTCAGCGGTCACAGCGGCGATCGCCACGGCCTCTTCATAGCGGCTGGCAGGCACCAGCATGCGGCTTGGCGCATTGCAGGATTGGCCCGAGTTGGAAAACATGGAGCGGACTCCGGATACCACCGCCTTTTCCAGAGGCGCACTTTCCAGGATGATATTCGCCGACTTGCCACCGAGTTCCTGGGCCACGCGCTTGACCGTGTCGGCGGCCGCCTTGGCCACCAGGGCACCGGCACGGGTTGACCCGGTGAAGGACATCATGTCGATGTCGGGGTGGGCCGACATCGCGGCGCCAACGCCGGGGCCATCGCCGTGAACCAGGTTGAATACGCCGGCCGGAACACCGGCAGCATCGAGGATTTCGGCAAAAATCGTCGCATTGACCGGTGCGATTTCACTGGGCTTCAGAACCATGGTGCAGCCTGCCGCGAGCGCCGGAGCGACCTTGCAGGTTATCTGGTTGATCGGCCAGTTCCACGGCGTGATCAGGCCGCACACCCCGATGGGCTCTTTGAGAACCGTCGACTGCCCGAGCTTCTCCTCGAATTCGAATTCTTTCAGTGCCGCCATGGCTGCCTTGATGTGCCCCAGGCCGCTGGCGGCCTGTGCTTTCATGGCAAAACCGGCGGGTGCGCCCATCTCTGCGGTAATCGCCGCCGCCATGTCATCCCAGCGCGCCTTGTAGGCTTCGGCGATCCGGCCCAGCAAATCGAGGCGCTGGTCCTTGGTCCATCGTGAAAAGTCATCGAAAGCCGCGCGGGCCGCGGCGACAGCCTGGTCCACGTCGGCAGCCGTGCCGAACGATACCTGGCCGATCGTCCGCTCGGTCGCCGGATTGATGATGTCCCGCAGGGACCCAACGCTGGACGCGGCCCACGTCCCGTTGATGTAGTTTTTTGTGCAGTCGTACATTATCCGAATCCTGTTCGCATGATGAACTGAAGTTCTGCAATTATGGGGGCGGCATGAGGGCAGACCAAGTCATTTGCGGAAGCCACGGGGGACTGGCGCCAATCCTCAAAGCGCATTATCTTGGCTGTTCCCGGAATGTCTGGAAACGAAATCGAAGAGGAAAGTCCAATGCTTGGCTTGATGCAGGATTACCCATTGTTGACCCATACCATTCTCGACCACGGCGCCCTGAACCATGGCGAGCGCGAATTGGTGACCCGCAGCGTCGAGGGCCCGATCCGCCGCTGCACGCTGGCTGAACTCAGATCCCGTGCGCTGCGGGTAGCCAAGGCGCTCGAGCGGGAAGGGGTAAAACTCGGCGACCGCGTTGCGACCATGGCCTGGAACACCGAGCGTCACGTCGAAACCTGGTATGGGGTCATGGGGCTGGGGGCGATCTGCCACACCCTGAACCCGCGCCTGTTCGCCGAACAGCTCGATTACATCATCAACCACGCCGAGGACGACATTGTATTTGTCGACCTGACCTTCGTTCCCGTCCTCGAAGCCCTGAAGCAACGCCTGGGCACCGTGCGCAAGTACGTCGTACTGACCGACGGCGCGCACATGCCGAACACTTCCTTGCCCAACGCGGTGGCCTACGAAGACTGGATCGCCGAAGTGGATGACGACTTCAGCTGGAAGCACTTCGACGAGAACACGGCGGCTGCCCTTTGCTACACCTCGGGCACCACCGGCAACCCCAAGGGCGTGCTGTACTCGCATCGCTCCAACGTGCTGCATGCCTTGATGGCCAACCAGCCCGATGTATTCGGGCTGCGCTCCGAGGATTCGTTGCTGGCCATCGTGCCGATGTTCCACGCCAACGCCTGGGCCTTGGCCTTTTCCGTGCCCGCGGCCGGTGCGAAGATGGTGATGCCGGGTGCCGGCATGGACGGCGCGAGCATTTACGAATTGCTCGATAGCGAGCGGGTGACCGCGACCGCGGCCGTTCCGACTGTCTGGCTGGGCCTGCTGCAGTACCTGGAACAGACGGGCAAGAAACTACCTTATCTGAAGCGGGTCGTAGTAGGCGGCGCCGCCTGCCCGCCGATGATGATTCGGAAGTTCGAACTGGACTACGACGTTGAACTGATTCACGGCTGGGGCATGACCGAGATGTCGCCGATCGGCACCACCGGCAACATGAAGCATGCCACTTCGATTCTCGACCGCGAGGCGCAGTTGAAATTGAAGGAGAAGCAGGGGCGGACACCTTACCTGGTGGAGATGAAAGTCGTCGACGACGATGGCAAGGAGATCCCGCGCGACGGCAAATCGGCTGGTCACCTGCTGGTCAAGGGGCCCTGCGTGTCCAAAGGCTACTACAGGCTCGAAGATTCCGTGCTGACCGCCGACGGCTGGTTCGACACGGGTGACATCGCCAACATCGATGAGTTGGGCTTCATGCAGATCACCGACCGCGACAAGGACGTGATCAAGTCCGGCGGTGAGTGGATTTCGTCAATTGACGTGGAAAACGCGGCGGTTGGCTGCCCCGGGGTCGCCGAGGCTGCCGTGATCGGACTGCCGCATCCGAAATGGACCGAGCGGCCGTTGCTGATCATCAAGCGCGATGATGGCTCCGCGGTGGATGCCGACGAGGTCCTGGCCTACCTGGATGGTAAGATTGCCAAGTGGTGGATGCCCAACGACGTCGTTTTCGTGGACGAGATTCCCCACACGGCAACCGGAAAAATCCAGAAAATGGAATTACGCAAACAGTTCAAGGACTTCCAGTTCTCGAACTGAACAGCCATGACACCGTGAACAAGGACCTCCAGCGATGAGTGCAGCTGTTTCTTTACAGGAGATCGTCGAGGCCGCCGTTGAAGCCAGTCGCGACAGGATCGGCGCTTTGCTGCCCGCGCTGCACGCGATCCAGGACAAGCTCGGCCATGTGCCGCCGGACGCGGTACCGATGATCGCCAACGCGCTCAACCTGTCGCGGGCGGAGGTCCACGGTGTCATCAGTTTCTACCACGATTTCCGCACCGAGCCGCCCGGGGAGCACACCGTGCAGCTCTGCCGCGCGGAAGCTTGTCAGGCCATGGGCAGCCGGGAGTTGGAGCGGCATGCCCGTCAAAAACTTGGCGTCTCCTTCGGCCAAACGACCCCCGACGGCTTGTTAACCCTTGAGCCGGTCTACTGCCTCGGCAATTGCGCCTGCGCGCCATCCATCCGCATCAATGACGAGGTTCACGCGCGGGTGTCGCCGGCGCGGTTCGACGAGCTGATAGCCGGCCTGGAGGCTGCCGAATGACCGCCCCGAGGGTATTCGTGCCGCGCGATGCCACGGCATGTGCGCTGGGCGCGGACCGCGTTGCGGAAGCGATCGTGGCAGCCGCCGCCGACCGTGGTATCGAACTTGTACTGATTCGTAACGGTTCGCGCGGAGCGTTTTGGCTGGAGCCGCTGGTCGAGGTCGAGACGACCGCAGGGCGCGTGGCTTTCGGCCCGGTCGATGTTGACGCCGTGCCCGGCCTGTTCGAGGCGGGCTTCCCTGGGGACACCGACCATGCGCTGGCGCTGGGACAGGTGACCGGTATCGACTGGCTGGCCAGTCAACAACGGCTGACCTTCGCCCGCGCCGGCTGGACCGACCCGCTCTCGCTGGATGATTATCGCGCGCAGGGCGGCTATGTGGGCCTGGCGCGAGCGCTGGACCTGTCGTCCCAACAGATTGTCGATGAAGTAAAGGAATCCGGCCTGCGCGGCCGCGGCGGCGCCGCGTTTCCCACCGGCATCAAGTGGCAGACCGTTCTCGATGCGCCGGGCCAGCGCAAGTTCATCGTCTGTAACGCGGACGAAGGGGATTCCGGCACCTTTGCCGATCGCCTGCTGATGGAGTCAGACCCCTACCAATTGATCGAAGGCATGACCATTGCCGGGCTCGCTGTCGGCGCGCAGGAAGGTTTCATTTATCTGCGCTCCGAATACCCGCATTGCAAAGCCGTATTGACCGAGGCACTGGCCCGCGCCGAGCGGGCGGGTTACCTGGGCGAAGATGTTTGCGGCTCAGGGCAGCGCTTCCGGATCGAGCTGCGCATCGGCGCGGGCGCCTACATCTGCGGCGAGGAAACCTCGTTGTTGGACAGCCTCGAGGGCAAGCGCGGCCTGGTGCGTTTCAAACCGCCACTGCCCGCGATCGAGGGGCTGCTGGGTTTGCCCACCGTGGTCAACAACGTGCTGTCCCTGGGGGCGGTCAGCACCATCCTGGCAGACGGTGCCTCGCATTACCGGGATTTTGGCAGCGGTCGCTCGCGCGGCACGTTGACGGTGCAGCTGGCCGGTAACATCAAGCGTGGCGGCCTGGTCGAAGTCCCCTTTGGGCTCTCCCTGCGGGACCTGGTGATGGGGTATGGCGGCGGCACTGCCAGCGGGCGGCCGGCGCGAGCCATACAGGTGGGCGGGCCGCTCGGCAGCTACCTGCCGGAGGCCCTGTGGGATACACCCCTGGATTACGAGGCGCTGGCCGAGGCCGGTGGCATGCTGGGCCACGGCGGCGTGGTGGTTTTCGACGACACGGTGGACATGGCGCAGCAGGCCCGTTTCGCGATGGAGTTCTGCGCGGTCGAATCCTGCGGCAAATGCACGCCCTGCCGGGTCGGCTCGGCCCGTGGCGTGGAAGTCATCGACCGCCTGATCGCGGGCCGGGACCGGGCGCGTGACCTGAAAGTTCTCGATGACCTCTGTGACACCATGGTCGATGGCTCCCTCTGTGCCATGGGCGGCCTGACGCCGTATCCCGTTCGCAGCGCCCTGAAGCATTTTCCGGAGGATTTCGGATGAGTCCTGCGAGCAGGGCAGGGTCGGGTACCCCGTTGCAGGACGCGCTCAGGACGTCCCTGTGCGCTCGAAGCGCGCTCCCGGCGCGCTACGGCCCTGCAACGGGGTACCCGGCCCCACCCGGACCCTCAACGCTAAGGATGATGCATAATAAATGCTTCAATACAATGAGCAGGATATGAACGACATACGGTTGAAATTGAAAGACATGGGCACCCCGATCAAGATCGGGCAGCCCGTATCGTTGACCATTGACGGGCAGGCCGTAAAGGTGGCGCGCGGCACCTCCGTGATGCGCGCAGCAGCGGAGGCCGGCATCGCCGTACCGAAACTCTGCGCTACCGACAGCCTGGAGGCCTTCGGCTCATGCCGCGTCTGCCTGGTCGAGATCGAGGGCCGCAAGGGCTATCCCGCCTCCTGCACCACCGCGGTAGAGGAGGGCATGCAGGTAACAACTCAATCGCCACGGCTGGATGAACTGCGCCGCAACGTGGTCGAATTGTATGTCTCGGACCACCCGCTGGATTGCGTGAGTTGCTCGGCCAACGGAGACTGTGAACTGCAGGATGTGGCCGTTTCGCTGGGCGTGGAGGAAAGCCGCTACGGGCTGGGTGAAGCCGGTTACCGCGAGGTCGAGGCAGACACCTCCAACCCCTACTTTTCCTTCGATCCGGCCCAGTGCATTGTCTGCTATCGTTGCGTGCGTGCCTGCGACGATATCCAGGGCACCTTCGCGCTGACCGTCGACGGCCGCGGTTATGCCTCGCGGGTTACGGCGGGCCAGCTGGAAAGCTTCATGGAATCGGATTGCGTTTCCTGCGGCGCCTGCGTCAATCATTGTCCGACCGAGGCGCTGGTCGAGAAATCCGTGATCGCGATCGGTCAGCCCGAGCGCAGCGTCACAACCACCTGCGCCTATTGCGGAGTGGGCTGTTCCTTTCATGCCGAACTGAAGGGCGACACGGTGCTCCGCATGACACCGGACAAGGCCGGCCAGGCCAATTCGGGCCATGCCTGCGTGAAGGGGCGCTTCGCCTTCGGTTACGCCACGCACCGCGACCGCATTACGCAACCCATGATTCGCGACAGCATCGACGAACCGTGGCGCGAGGTGGGCTGGGACGAGGCTTTCGCATTCACGGCCAAGCGCCTGCGCGAGATCCAGCAGCGTCATGGCCCGGACAGCATCGGCGGCATTACCTCGTCACGTTGCACCAATGAAGAGACCTACCTGGTGCAGAAGATGGTGCGCGCAGCCTTCGGCAACAACAACGTCGATACCTGTGCGCGTGTCTGTCATTCACCTACCGGGTATGGTTTGAAAACGACACTGGGCGAATCGGCGGGAACCCAGGCGTTCCATTCCGTGGCCCATGCCGACGTGGTCATGGTGATGGG
>JAPHSB010000329.1 GCA_026193295.1 Lysobacterales bacterium | reverse complement strand
ATCATTTTATTTCCGGCTTCCACTACGACGCACACCCCATGGCCATGATGGCTGGCGTAGTCGGGTCCCTGGCGGCCTTCTATCACAACAAGCTGGACATGGAGAATCCGGAAGACCGGATGCTCTCGGCCAAGCGCATGATCGCGAAAATGCCCACCATAGCCGCGGCCTGTTACCGCCATCACATGGGCTTTCCCATGGCCTATCCGCAAAACCGGTTCGCATTCTCGGAGCGCTTTCTGACCATGATGTTTTCGGTTCCCTCCGAAGAGTACAGGGTCAGCCAGGTCGCGGCGCGAGCGCTCGACCTGCTGTTCATCCTGCATGCCGATCACGAGCAGAATGCGAGCACGTCCACCGTGCGCATGGTGGGCTCTACCGGGGCCAACCCCTATGCCTGCGTCGCTGCGGGCATCTCTGCGCTTTGGGGCCCGGCACATGGCGGCGCCAATGAAGCGGTGCTCGACATGCTGACTGAAATTGGATCGAAGGCGAACGTGCCAAAGTTCGTCAAGCGGGCCAAGGACAAGAACGATCCGTTCAGGCTCATGGGTTTTGGACACCGCGTCTACAAGAACTATGACCCGCGCGCCGCCATTATCCGCAAGGCCTGCTACGAGGTGCTGGAGGAACTCGGCAAAAATGATCCGATGATGGACCTGGCCATGGAGTTGGAGCGCATTGCGCTGGAAGACGACTACTTCGTCGAGAAGAAACTGTATCCCAACGTGGATTTCTACTCTGGCATCATCTATCGGGCGCTGGGCATTCCCGTCAGTATGTTTACCGTCATGTTCGCGATAGCGCGCACGGTGGGCTGGGTTTCGCAATGGCTGGAGCAATGCGAAGCGCCGACCAAGATCGGCCGGCCCCGGCAGATCTATGCCGGACCGACCGAACGCAAGTACAAAGCTTTGAAGCAGCGGGGTTGATCCGTCATCAGCTTGATGTTGTAAGCTCATCCCAAGCTGACGGGGCGCTGCGTTCGGCCAGAAGATGCTCGACCTCAGAGAGGCTGGCGCGATGTTGTGGCCGGCCGTCGATGGGGCTGGGTGGTGCTTGACGGAGCTGGACCCTGTCGAAGACCATCAGCTCGATTTCCACGTCGTCCAGCTCAATCACGACCACGGGCAGCATCCGGTAATCACCGCTGAACCACCTTATTTGCCGCTGTTCCTGAGCGAAGGCGATTTCGGCTTCGAGCAAGAAAAGAACCAGTGACTCGACGGCGTCCGCGAAAACATGCAGGGCGATGCGCGTATGGGCGCTGGCCGTTCCGTCGAGTACCGATCCCACCAGACGCGGCTGAAAGCCTTCCAGCAGTCGCATGGATCGGACGGCGATGCGGCGCAGTCTCTCGACGTTTTGCAGGTGGGTCGTTCCTCCATAGAGGGCCTGATAGCTGCGAAGCGCATCCTTCACTTCGATATTGCTGGGCAATGCGAGCCGTGCGCTGACGCCGATGCGCTCCGCGGCCTTTTTCTTGGCGGTGTGATAGTTGAGTTGGCCCTCAGTGGCCAGGATGCGCGCGGCTTCCGCTGCGACCTCCATACGCGCCTGCTTCATCTTCCTGATGTGGCGGGGCTCCGGACCGTCAGTAAATTTCGTACGGGTCTTCTTCGAGTGCGGCATCCGGGCTTTCTCCCTGGCCTGATTCGGGCATTGGTGGCAGTCTTCCCGCCTGGAATATTTCCATGATTGAATGTGGGTCCTCAAGTCGAGCCAGCAGGCCCGTGTCCGGATCGATCCGTGCGCGCGCCAAACCTTCGGGCGTTTCGGGCGGTTTGTCCTCGACGCCATCGAGCGCTACAGCCATGTACTCAATCCAGACGGGGAGTGCCGCTCGGCCACCCAGTTCCCGCCGGCCCAGCGGGTCATGATTGTCGAACCCGACCCAAACCGAAGTGACCAGCCGATCGTTGTAACCCGAGAACCAGGCGTCGCGTTGTTCATTCGTGGTTCCGGTCTTGCCTGCCAGGTCGTTGCGTCCCAGCGTCATTGCGCGCACACCCGTGCCCCTGCGCACCACGTCCATCATCATCGATCGCACCAGGTAGGCGTTTTGCGCTGTGATCACCGGTTTGGCATAGACCTTTTCGGAGTCGATCGGGCTCCTCGCAGAGCCAATCGCGGCGTCGAAGCCTGACCGTGTCTCATTGGACGTAATTTCCAGCGGCTTGAATTCCGGCTCGTCTTTTTCGAGCTCTGGCTCCGCTGTTGTTTCGATTGTCTCTTCAGCACAATCGTCGCAGGGTATCGAAGGCCAGGTTTCGTAGATGGTCTCCCCCGCCATGTCTTTGATTTTGCGAATGTATTGAGGCTCAACGAGGTAACCGCCATTGGCGAATACTGCGTAGCCCCGGGCCATCGACAAGGGCGTCAGCGAAGCAGTGCCGAGCGCCATGGTCAGGTTGGACGGCAGTTCGTCACGCTGGAAGCCGAAACGGGTGATGTAGTCCCGTGCATTATCGATTCCGATGCTGCGCAGGAGGCGTATCGACACCAGGTTGCGCGAATTGACCATGGCTTCCCGCAGCCGGGTTGGCCCATAGAACTTTTCGCTGAAATTCTGTGGCTTCCATGCCCGCTCCAGCTCGGAATCCTCGAACACAATCGGCGCGTCGTTGACAACGCTCGCCACCGTAAAGCCGTTTTCCAGTGCCGCGGAGTAAATGAATGGTTTGAAGCTGGAACCCGGTTGTCTGCGGCTCTGGATGACGCGGTTGAACTTGCTGCGGGCAAAATCGTAGCCCCCTACCAGCGCCTTGATGTCCCCACTCCCGGGATCCAGTGAAACCAGGGCGGCTTCGATTTCGGGCAGTTGGCCGAGCTGCCAGCGGCCGTCGTCATGCAGGCGCGCCCGGATGATATCGCCGGGCTGCATGATGTCCGCGACCGATCGCGGTTCCTTGCCCTTGCGGTCGCGATTGATCATGGGTGCCGCCCACTTCATGTCTTCCAGCGTGAGAGCAATCGTCTGTCCGTTACGCAGGAAGACGACCGCAAGGCTGTCTTCGACTTCGATGACCACTCCGGGCTCCAAACCCGAGATGGGGCGATAGGGTGAAAGGACATCCAGGAGGTCGGCCGGGCCTTGCCTGTCAGCCAGGTCGACGTGCGCCTCTGCACCGCGGAACCCGTGCCGCTGATCGTATTCCTCCAAACCGTTCGATATGGCCCGGTTTGCAGCCATCTGCAAGCGGCTGTCGATGGTCGTGATGACCTCATAACCGCCTTCGTAGGCACTCATGCCCAGCAGTTCAAGCGCCTGGACGCGGACCATCTCCGCCACGTATGGTGCCGGTATTTCGGCGATCGCCCCGTGATAAAAGGCCCGGTCGGGTTCAGCGACAGCCTGCTCATGGCTCTCCTGATCGATGTATCCGAGTTCCAGCATCCGGCTGAGTACATAGTCGCGGCGTTCCACGGCCCGTTCTGGTGAAGCGATCGGGTTGATGCGGGAAGGGGCCTTGGGCAGCGCCGCGATCATTGAGCACTGCGCCAGGGACAATTGGCCTGGCGCTTTGCCGTAATAGACTTCGGCCGCGGCCCCCACGCCATAGGCACGGTATCCAAGGAAAATCTTGTTCATGTACAGTTCGAGAATCTGGTCCTTGGTCAGCTCGCGCTCGATGCGCAGGGCGAGAAAGATTTCCTTGATTTTTCGTGTGAAGGTCTTTTCCGACGTCAGAAAGAAGTTGCGTGCCAATTGCTGGGTGATGGTGCTGCCGCCGATGGACTTCTCGCCCGTTGTGAGCAGGGACCAGGCTGCGCGGGTGATGCCTTGATAATCGACCCCCGGATGTTCATAGAAGCGGGCATCTTCCCCGGCGATGAACGCGTTTTTGAGGCAGGCCGGAGTGTCTTCGATGGAAACGGGAATGCGCCGCTTTTCGCCAAAAATTCCGATCAACCGGCGATCTGCCGTGAAGACCCTCAGAGGCACCTGCAACTGAACATCACGCAGGGTTTCGACGTCGGGCAGGTCCCTGCCATAGACAAGCCATGCGATCCCGATTGCCGTTACGCCCAGCAGTGAAGAAAACAGCAAAGCGATAATCAACCAACGAAATAGTTTCTTCACGAGCAAATCCTGCTATGCTAATCTTTCGAAACGGATTTTATGATGTCGGAATCCAGGCCTTCACAGGAGGAGAACTTAGGGTACGATATTAAGTGGCAGGCATGGAAGCGGCCAATCCTACACCGGCGTGACTGATCACGCTCTGCATTCGCTTCCTCGTACTTTTCTGGCCCTGCCAAAACCATGTTTGACCGTCGTTGTTTTTAGGGGTTCAGGTAAAAAATTGCACGTTGACGTTGAGAAACGATTGGATATCTGTTAAAAACTAGTTCAGAAAGTGTCAATAAACCATTGTCGAGCAAAGGATTGAGGGCAATTTGAAACTCTTCGGCACTAAATCACCACCCGTAATGGGCTTGGACATCGGGTCTTCGAGCATACGCTTGTTGCAGCTTTCCCGGCATGGTTCATCCTATCGAATCGACCACTTTGCGATCGAGCCGTTACCACCCGGCGTCATCGTAGAAAAATCGGTTCAGGATGTTGAGGCCATCTCCGACGCCATCCAGTCGGCGGTCAGGAACTCCGGTTCCAGTACCCGCCACTGCGCCGTCGCCGTGTCAGGTTCCGCCGTATTCACGAAGACGATCAGCCTCCCTGCCAACCTGGCCGATGCAGATATCGAAAGCCAGGTGCAGATCGAGGCCAACCAGTACATCCCCTATCCGCTGGATGAGATCAGCCTGGACTTCGAAGTGCTCGGGCCCTCGCCGAGGAATGCGGACATGGTGGATATCCTGCTGGCGGCGAGCAAGAACGAGAACGTCGAGAGCCGGCAGGATGCACTCGAGTCACTCGGACTGAAAGCCAGGGTCGTGGATGTGGAGTCGTTCGCGATCGCCAACGCGTTTGAGTTGATTCGTGAGCGCGACGGTATTCGGAGCACTGAAACCATCGCGATTTTCGATATCGGCTTCGATCTGTCAACGCTGCTGATTCTTCGCAACGGGCGCGTCGTGTACACGCGTGATCACCCGTTCGGCGGCAATCAGCTGACCGAAGAGATCATGCGGCGCTACGACATGACTGCCGAGCAGGCGAGTTTCTTCATGCGCGGTGAGCCCGGGCCTGAGAACTTCGAGGACGAGGTGCTGGAACCGTTTATGCTCAATGTTGTTCACCAGATCAGCCGTGCGCTGCAGTTTTTCAGTTCCAGCGCGGAGTTTTCCAACATCAAGACGATCTACCTGTCGGGCACCATGGCCTCGATCAAGGGTCTGGCCGATGTGGTTGAGCAGGAGCTCGGCATGAAGACCTCCGTTGCCGATCCGATCGCGGGGCTCGAGTTATCACCTTCCGTCGCCGTCGCTGCGCTCAACCGCAATGCGCCGAACCTGATGGTGGCAATGGGTCTTGCATTGAGGGGGTTTGACTGATGGCCAGAATCAATCTCCTGCCCTGGCGCGAGGAAGCGCGCAGGGAACGCCAGCGCCAGTTCCTGTATTCATTGATGGGCACCCTGGTGCTGGGTGCAATCCTGGTCTTGATGGTCAGTCTGTTCTTCGATCAGCGAATCAGCAACCAGGAGTCCCGCAACCAGCGCATTCAGCAGGAAATCAACCTGCTCGAACGGCGCATCGCCCGCATTGCTGAGCTGGAGCGCACGCGCGACCGCCTGCTTTCGCGCAAGCAGATCATCGAGTCGTTGCAGGCCAGCCGCTCCCTGACGGTTGAGTTGCTGGACAAGCTGGCCAAGACGATTCCGGTGGGCATCACGCTGAGCAATGTTAGGCAGCAGGGTAATAACCTGACGCTGCTCGGCACCAGCCAGTCGAACGCCCGGGTTTCTGCCTACCTGCAGAGCCTGGAGGGAATGGACCTTTTCGTCCGTCCCGAGCTGCAGTACGTGCGGGCCTCGCAGAAACCGGCGAGCCGGACGGAAACCTACGAGTTCGCGATTTCCGTCAGGCTGAACAACAAACGCGACGAAAACGAGGAGGCCGGCACCGAGCCGGCAGGAGCAGGCTGATGCTCAACGAACTACGCGATCTCGACTTCAATGACATCGGCAGCGCACCGGTCTCGGTCCGCTACGTCATTCTGGGCTTCCTGCTGGTGCTCATACTGGTCATCGGCTGGTTTCTGTTGATCAAGGCGAAGACCGAGCAGCTGGAGATGGTGCAGGGGGTGGAACTCAACTTGCGGGCCGAATTCGAAAAGAAGCAGGCCAAGGCAGCCAACCTCGAGGCCTACGAGGCGCAGCTGGCGGAAATGGCGGAATTGCTTGAGACAATGTTCCGGCAGTTGCCCAGCAGGACGGAGATGGACAAGCTGCTGGTGGACGTTTCGCAGACGGCGCTGGGGGCGGGTATCGACGTCCAGTTGTTCCAGCCGAATACCGAGGCCTATCACGATTTCTATGCCGAACGCCCGATTTCGGTGCGCATGCTGGGGGACTACCACCAATTCGGTGAGTTCGTCAGCGGCGTAGCTTCGCTGCCGCGCGTGGTGATTCTCACGATGCATGACATTTCACTTCGCCGCGCTGGCGCGAAGGATGTCGGCGTCGCCGGGAACGACGGGCGCCTGATCCTCGAGGGCACGGTCAAGACCTATCGTTACATTGACGAAGAAGAGGCTGCCGAGCGCGCCGAAGCAGGTGCGCCATGATGAATCACTCGCAACGCACGGCAATTCGTCTACTGCTAATCGCCGCGTCACTGGTGATGCTCACTGCATGCAACGCGCAGCAGGATGACCTCAATCGCTACATTACCGAGGTGAAAGCCCGGCCGGCGACGCCGATACCACCGATCCCGGCAGTGCGCACGTACACGCCATACAAGTACGAGGGCCTGCTGGGCCGTGACCCGTTCCGCCAGTCGACCAGCGAGGGCTCCGATCAGGTGGCCGCTGCCGGTTCGAGCAAAGGTCCGCGGCCAGACCTGCAGCGCCCCCGGGAATACCTGGAGCGATTCGAGCTGGATACCCTGGAGATGGTGGGCACGTTTGCCAAGGAATCTTCCGAGTGGGCACTGGTCCAGGATCCCGATGGGGTTATCCACCGCGTTGCCGTCGGCAACTACATGGGCAAGAACCATGGCAAAGTGAGCAGGATTTCGAACGACGAAGTGCAATTGAGCGAGTTCATCGCCGACGGCGTTGGCGGCTGGCTGGTCCGGGACGCTTCCATTGCCCTGGACGGCGGCTAGGACAGGCATCGCTCAGGCGACCGACCGGAAGAGGCAGCGCTATGAACAGCAACATGGATAGCACATTGATGAAACCGCAAACCCGTGAAAGAGGGCGCAGTATGCGTAATTTTGGAAAAGGACTTCTCAAGGGACTGGCGCTGGTTCTTGCAATCACGCCCGTGGCGGTCGTTTTCGCCGCGACCAGCGTAACCGGCATCGAACATGCCGGCACCGAGGATGGTGGTGTCCGTATTTCGCTGGAAACCAGTGGTGACGTGCCTCAGGTCAGCGTTTTTGCGACGGAGAGCCCGGCGCGAATCGTGCTGGACCTTGCCGACACAGCCTATTCTTCGGGGGAGTCAGGCCCGATTTTCGTCGGGCAGGGTTCAGTGCAACAGTACTCCGCAATCAGCGCCGGCGGCAGAACGCGGCTGGTCGTCGACCTCTCGAATGCGGTTACCTATGATTACAGTGCGGATGCCGGACGAGTGGTTTTGACGGTTGCCGGCAGTGGTGCCACAGCCACACCGGCACCGGCTTCAGCCATGGCGGGTAACACAGGCTACAATGTCACAGGCGTGGATTTCCGGCGCGGAGAGGAAGGCCAGGCCCGCATCATCGTCAGCCTGGACAAACCCGGCGCCAGCATCACGGTCCGCGAAGTTACCAACGGCTTGACGCTGGATATCTTCGACGCTGGTTTGCCTGAGTCGCTCGATCACCGGCTTGACGTGATGGATTTCGCCACGCCGGTGCAATTGATCGACAGCTATGGGGTCAATTCCGGTGTGCGGCTCGACATCAGCACAGCGGGACTTTACGAACACCTGGCCTATGAAGCAGGCAACGACATTATTGTCGAGGTCAGCGCCATGAGGCAGGCAGCGGCAACGGCCGAGGACATCCAGGTCAAGTTCTTCGAGGAAAAGGAATATGAAGGTACCAAAGTTACCTTCAATTTCCAGGACATCCCGGTACGCTCGGTGCTGCAGCTCATCGCGGACGTTTCCGATTTGAACATCGTCGTGGCCGACAGCGTCGGCGGAAACCTGACCTTGAGGTTGACCAACGTACCCTGGGACCAGGCGCTCGATATCGTCATGGATGCACGCAACCTCGACATGCGCAAGAACGGCAACGTGATCTGGATCGGGCCCACGGCCGAAATCGCCGCCCGGGAGCAGCAGCTCCTGCAGGCGCAGATGGACCGCCGGATTCTCGAACCCTTGCAGACCGTCCTTATTCCGATCAGCTACGCCAAGGCTGAGGACATGATGAACCTCATCCAGACGGCGGCT